>JAKSIB010000004.1 GCA_024399065.1 Fibrobacter sp.
ATTCTTTCTGCCCGTGACCCGTTCTGCATGCGCGCTTCCGCTGTGCTGACACAAGAGTTCAAGAACGCCTGGATTTACTACCAGCCCGAGGAACGTTCCGCTTCTCCTTATTTTGGTACGGTGGCCAAGGCTGACATTTGCATTGAAATTGGTCCCCAGCATCACGGCACCATCAATCCGTTTATTTTTGAAGAATCCGAGCGCCTTGTAAAACGCTACCTGGAACTTGCGGAAGAATGGAATCGTGGCGAACTCCAAAAGCGCCCGCCCATTCCGGTAGAGGTGTATACCCAGCATCGCGACCTGGGTTATCCTAAACCTCAGGGCGGTGGCCCTATCCAAGCCATGATCCATCAAAATGTTTTTGGCCGAGACTATAGTGAACTGAAGGACGGAGACCCGATTTTCCGCACCTTTGACGGTAAGGACATCTTGTTCAAGCGTGAACCTGGTGACCCCGAAGTTGTTTATCCGATTTTTATTAACGAGCCCGCTTATTACGAAAAGGACATCGCAATGAGCTTGACCGTGAAGACTGTTGAGGAATGGTAGGTGTCATTGCGAGGACCGCTGGGACGAAGCAAACGAAGTGGTGTTAAATCGACGGATTGAAAAGAAGAATTTGAAGGATGAGTATGATGGATAATGAAGAATTGAAAGAAATTTCTGGCGAAGAACGTCTCTCCAACTTTTTGGAACTTGTCCAGAAGCAGAAGGGTGAACAGTGGGATTCCCGCTTGTTCGATATTCTTGATGCCTTTGAAGATTTCTTGACGGTCCGCCCGGAACCTCCCAAGGAATGGCTGGATACCTATGCCGAAAAGGGCAAGGAATTCGACTACTACCAGATTGTTCTGCCTCAGGACTTCCAGGACCCGTATGAAGACGACTTGGGCAACATCCGCCGCCTTCGCAATGAATTTGAACGCACTCCCAGCACCATGGCTTTGGAACATGAATTGGTGAGCCGTAACTACTTTGTTTTTGAAAACGGCCACGCCGATGCCATTCCCGCTCCTCGCCCCATGCTCATGCTTGAAAGCAAGGACCGTGATGACGATGAAGAGGAACAGGAAGGCGACATCACTTGGGATTGCTGCATTTCCATTTTCCCGGATGGCAGCTACATCGCCTACAACTTGAATCACGATGATGAAGAAGTTCTGGGCGAAGATTTTAAGGCTGAGTTCGACAAGCATATTGAAGTGCTTTCAAAACTGCAGTTGGTGATTCCTGTGGAAGGACGCGACTACGGGTTCTTGAATAGTAACGCTTAAAGAGCGCTGGGGAAGGTTAGGATGGTTAGAAAACTTTGGACATTGATTCTTGCAATGGGGCTGCTAGCCGGCAGTGCCTTTGCTGCATTTATTCAAAATCCGATTCCTCCCTCTACTCAAGGCAATTCCCTTTTGGATGAAGACGGTGATGGTCGCCTGGATAAGGTGTCCATTAAGTTCCTTGGCTCCATCAACCAGGATTATCTAGACCAATTTGTTGACTCGTTATCTTTTGATTGGATTGATTCCTATGGATTTTTAACTCATGTGGTGGCTCCGCATGAATTCTTTAAGCTGGATCCGAATTCTTCTCGCAGTTTGATTGTAGACCTTTCCAAACTGCAGCGTAGCTGGCTTCAGTTTACGGCTCTTTCTTCGGAATCCTATTCGAAGGAAAACCTTGGAAATTTCAAGCTTCATATGACGGACGGAACGGCCTATAATGTAGCTGTCCAGGACAAGATGCTTCCGGTTATCAAGGATGCCGTACTGCGTGGCTACCGAGGCATGCGTGCCGACACCCTGTCTTTGAGTTTCTCTGAAAAATCCTACGCAGCACCTAATTGCGAAACTTTCTTGGAGTACAAATCTGAGGATGATTTTGGCGGTCGCTTGTTGCCTTTGACTTACGCGTTGTGGTCTGACGATGGAAACAAGGTTCTTGTAATTTTTGATGAATTTGTGAATCAGGAAAAACGCCTTGGCCCTCGAGACTCCATTCGTCTGCTGAACAAATGCTTTGGTGACTACGCGAAGAATGTCGTGGACGAAGAATCAAAATATGTGGTTGTCGCGGGACATTATCCTCTGGAAGTCCAGACGTCGGCCATGGCTGTCGATAATCATAATTTTGATAAAAACACCCCCGTTTTCCAGTTGGCTTTTAGAAACAGAAATGCTAATGTCCCCTCTGAATCGGAATGGGGCTTTTCCATGGATGTGATGGACGAAGGCTTCTTGAGTGCTGTTAGAAGCGCTGCAGGTTTGTCTAGCAAGGCTGCGCTGGACTTGTCAAAAATTCAGATCCGCTATAGCCTTCGAATTTACGCAAAGACAGGAGAATTTGTTGCTGAAACTTCTGTTGACGTGAAGGGGGATGATCCCCGTTTTGACAGCAAGGGCAATAAACTGTTCTTGAAGTGGAATTTTATGGATGCTAACCATCGCCGAATTGGCACGGGTGTCTACATTTCTGATTTTGTAGTCCATGTAACTTATGGTGACATGCTTGTGTATCGCAATGACCGCGGTGAGACAACAAGTCTTTTTGGTGTAAAGCGTCGCTAGACTAACGGAATGCGACTCAAGTAAAAAATGGAATTATTTGAACGAGAAATATACAAGCGCTACATGACTCTGATCGAGGCTGCTGGTTGTGCGCAAGAACCGGGCTTCGCTAAGGTGCCGTGTTTCGCGAAGAGCCCGCGCTCTACGAAGGAACCGCGCGCAGTTCGCCTTGCGGAAATTATGGACGATTACGATGCGTTCTGCTTTGACGGCTATGGCACTTTGTATAACCGCGGGGCCTTTGTCTATCCAGGATCTCGCGAGATGTTCGATGCCCTCCGTAAGGCGGGCAAGCAGTTGCGCCTGGTGACCAACGCCGCTTCCGATGTTGTGGATGTGCTGGCAGCAGACGCTGCAAAACGGGGCTTCAATTTTTCCGCTTCTGAAACTATTTCCTCGGGAAGCCTGTTGGGCGACTTGGCGGCGAATCTGCGCGCGGGTATTTGTTTCGGTAATCCGTCTCAGAAAGTTGCTCCCCGCACTTTGAAAGAAGTTTTCTACATCGGTCGCGAAACGGGCCTGCACGTCTTGAATGCAAACGGAATCGATGCTGTGGAAAATCCGATGGAACCTATTGTGGCAATTTCTTCTGCAAAGGATACTCCGGAAACTTACGCCCATGCGGTTGAAATTCTGCGTCGCCCTGGAGCTGTTTTGCTGGTGCTGAATTCTGACGCCTGGGCTCCTAAAACGGATGGAACCCGCGAGCCTGTTTCTGGCGCGTTATGCGAACGCTTGCGTCGTGATTCTGTATGCGACGCCAACGATGGAATGGGCTGCGAAACTTATTACTTGGGAAAGCCTTTCCCAGAAATTTGGACTGCGGTCCGCAAGACATTGCCTGCTTCGCTTTTTGATGGCAAGGAACCCCGAGTGCTGATGATTGGAGACACCTTGGGCACCGATATCTACGGCGGTAAAATTGCTGGCTTTGACAGTGCGCTGTTGATTGGCCGAAATGAACCTGCAGCGGAATTGAAAGGCGACCAGGAATATTTGGGAATAGTTCCTGATTTCTACATCTTGTAAAAATGGTTTTGAAAAAATCCCGGCTCCAGCGAGTCGGGATTCTTTAATTCGTTTTGACTTTTTTATTTCGTCAGCTGGATCAGCTTGGTGGCGCTCAATGAGCCTGCCTTTGCCTTGACGATGTAGGCGCCTGCGGGAAGGCTGCTCAAGTCAAAGAGAGCGGTGTGGCTGCCTGCGCTCTGACGTTCGTTGAACTTGCGAACGGTCTTGCCTTGGACTGATACCAACTGGATTTCTGCAGTGGCGGCCTGAGACAAGCTGTAGTTCACTTCCAGTACAGAACCTTGTCTTACCACATTCAAGCTCTTGCTAAATGCGGGAGTTTGGGGGATTGCTTCTGTAGAATCTGTAATGGATGTGTCTTTTGCCGAGGTGTCAGCTGTTGCCGGAGAACGTTCCTTGGACAGAAGCATAAGAACTGCCTGGAGCTTGGCGTTGCCATGGAGGTCTACGTATGTTTTATATATGTCGGAGTATAGGGAGTCTATACTAGAAGTGAAGCCGCCCATAAGGTCTCCTACAAGGGGACGGTACTTGTAATCGGGATAGAATTCAACGGGAGGATCCATAAACTCGTATTTGTTGTAGCCTTCGGGATTTGAGGTTGGGTGTTTAACATGGGATTCGTTCTTGTCGCCAACGCCAACGACCATGGACATGTCCCAGCGATTCATTCCCAGCAGGTAGTTCATTCTGCTGATAACATTCTGCTTGGCTTCCTTGTAGTTCCAGGTTACATTGTAGTTATGGGGGAGAAGAATTTCGTTTTTGGTAAGATCCTTGGCAATATCTGCAAACATGAGTAGAGTTAATTGTGCGCCAATTTCATAATAATTGGCTACACCTTCAAAGTACTTGTCCCACAGACTAAAGGTAAGTCCGTTGGCGTTGATGGATTTTTCTACACCATTAATGGTTGCCAATGAGATTTTGTGTGTATCTGTGTTTTCGCCTAAGTTTTGAACATTGTCTTTCAGAAGAATGAATATGACTTTTTCAATGTAGTCCAAACGGGTGTATTTATCAATGCCGAAGGATTCGCTGGTCTTTTCGTCTGCGAGAATCAGCTTGTAGAATGCGTACAGCGAGAAAATATGGGTGTAAGCGTAATCGCTTACCCAGCCACCGGGCCCAAATCCAGAACTGTTTCCGAACCATCCTCCTTCGAAGTTGCTTTCGGGGTCGTATTCAGCGTACTTGGCATTGTTGTTTATCTTTGAATTGTGAACTAGATCGTCCAGGTAGTCGAAATCCTTGTCCTTTCCGTCTGTGGCGTACAGGAGGGCTACGGCGGCCATGGCTAACTTGTCGTCAACGTCTTTGCCCGACGGATAACCAAGTTCGTCTGCACTCCAGCCTCCGGCCATGGTGTTGTTAACGAAGGGCTTGCCTCCGTCGTAACTGTTTTCTTTGAGTCTTAAGGCTCGGGCGAAATCGTATAATTTTTTAGCGACCATCAAGCAGCTGTCTGCAAATGGCTTGTCGTATTTGGCGTAGTCCTTGCCAAGGAGGGCCAGGCCTGCAGCAATGTTGCTGGAAACATTGGATCCAAGATGGCCTAAATGGGCTTCGCGTTTTACTGTGCGGGTGTCCTCGCCGTCTGCTCGATTCCAGGAATTGTGATCTTCGGTGATGTTTCCCACGCTTACGGCCATGTCGTCAATAACGCCCTTGGCCTGTACGTAGGAGCGAAGGAAGAAATCTGCACCATGCTTTGCTTCGCGAAGTGCGTCGGGAATTTTATCCGTTGTTTCCGTTTCGTTATGGTTATAGGCGTAATGGTCATCGTCATGTTCGGGATTGGTGGCCGCCATGGTAGACAAGACCATAAAGGTGTAGGACATGGTAATGCCGTTTTTCACATGGTCGCCCGCATCGTACCAACCGCCCTGCAAGGCTCCATCTCCGTCATTCATGTGGCTGGGACCGTGAAACCAGGATTCGGAATCACCGCTGCGCTGGGCTCCAAAGAACTTTAGGCCTGCATCGCGGACCATAGAGTAAACTTCGTCGCTAATAATGAATGTGGAGGAGTATTCCTGGCCTACTTTAATGCGAAGCCTCTTGTTGGTGGGGAGCCCAGCCATGTCGGCAAGCTTACCAACGCAAACTGTTTTCTCTTCTCCGGAAACACTTGCGGTGTATCTGGTTTTCGAGGCTATTTCGTAGGCTTTAACGGTTCTTTTGAAACCAGCTTTATTTTCTGTTGCGGTAAAGGTTCCGCCTTCGGCAACTGTTTTTCCGTCGGTATCGACAACGGAATAGGTTTCGCTGCATTCGCCGGATTCAGACATATAATGGAACATCTGTTCCTGGTCGTCGGGCAGGTAGCCTGCCTGATTGACGTGGATGTTGCCGACGCTCAAGTTAAGCGCGTCAATGTAAGCCTGGTCGAGAGTATCGGAAATGATTCCGTTGGCCTCGAATTCCTTGGGAGAGGCGCCTACGGCAGGAAGGGGGTTCCTAATGGTTTCGTCAGTGCCTTTTTCGAACTTGCTAAAGCCTAAAACGGTGCCGCCTTCAATGGCGTCTGTGGTAGACCAGGTCATGGGGTACACGGGACGGATCAAGTCGTAGTGAGTCTGGTCTGCGGCAAGAGCGGAGGAGGCTGCTGTTGCCAAAAGGCTGGTCAGGAGAATTTTTTTCATAAAGAACCCGATTGTTTTATTGAGTGTAAAGATACTTATTTTTTGCTTACAATCAAAGGGGCGTTGTTTGTAATGAGGCCGTTGCAAACCCTCGACCAGGGTTCTCAACCCGTTCTTCAATCCATAAAGTAAAAAGACCAGGCTTAGCCTGGTCCTTTTACTTTAGAGCGGGAAAAGGGTTTCGAACCCTCGACATCGACCTTGGGAAGGTCGCGCTCTACCAACTGAGCTACTCCCGCAAGCGGTTGTTTTACCGTCTGAACGTAATTTAGAAAAAAAGCGGTCTTTGTAAAGGGAACGGCTTTTTCTATCATTGAATTATGCTTAAGATGAATCGTGTTTTGTTTGTCCTTACTGCAGTTCTCCTGCTTTCTGTTTCAGCACGCTCTGATGATCGCTCCTTTTGGCGAAAGTTCGTTGATTTCTTTAGCCCCGCTCCGGCAGTAACTTGTGAGGGCTCTGTGTGCGATGAACTTCGCAACCTAGATTCCAAAATAGGCAAGGTGGAAGGCCGTTATTCTAGGGAACGTCGCCCTGTTCACAAGGAACGCTTGAAAAAGGAATTGGATAGCTTGCAGGTTGTTCGCGATTCCTTGTGGACGATTGTCGAGGCAAAACAAGGTACCGCCAATACGACAGTTCCGGTCGATACTGCAAAAACTGGGGACAAGGCTAGTTCAAAATCCGCTGAAATTGCTTCAGTAGAAACTGCTCCTGTAAAATCTGAAGTTTGCGCACACGACACAGTCTTTGTACACGACACTGTTGTGGTTCATGATACCCTTTATGTGATGCTTGCAAATAAGCCGGAGCCTGTTGCTCCCGTAGCTCCTGAATCCTCAGCCGCGTTTTCAGCAGAGTCCGCAGCTTCTGCCAAATAGATTATGCAGTACGCAAACGTTGTTCCTGGCAAATTCATCGGCCGCCCCAACCGCTTT
Organism: Fibrobacter sp.; assembly: GCA_024399065.1. NCBI lineage: Bacteria > Pseudomonadati > Fibrobacterota > Fibrobacteria > Fibrobacterales > Fibrobacteraceae > Fibrobacter > Fibrobacter sp. Next base: position 7,180 of record JAKSIB010000004.1, read on the forward strand.
ATCGCCCATGTGGAAATCGATGGAGTGGATACTGTTGTTCATGTGAAAAATACGGGGCGCTGCAAGGAACTGTTGGTGCCTGGTTGCAAAGTTTATTTGGAAAAGTCTTCCAATGAAGCTCGCAAGACTCCTTACGACTTAATCGCCGTGGAGAAAGTTGTGCTGGCGCAGACCATACTCATCAATATGGATAGCCAGGCTCCCAACAAGGTGGCCGGTGAATGGATCCGCGCCCACCAGGAACGCTTTCCTGAAATCACTTTTCTAAAACCTGAATATACCTTTGGAAATTCCCGCTTTGATTTCTACGTGGAGTACAAGGGCACGGGGCGTACCAAGGCGGAAAAGGCTAAACTTCACAAGATGTTCATTGAGGTGAAGGGCTGCACGCTGGAATTCGATGGCCACGCGAAGTTTCCGGATGCGCCTACGGAACGAGGCGTTAAGCATTTGACGGAACTTGCAGAAATCTTGCGGGAAGGCGTTGCTGCAGAAGATGGCACGCCCTACGAATGTGGCATCCTGTTCTTGATTCAGATGAAAGGCTGCCACAAGTTCTCTCCTAACGTGGCGACTCATCCGGAGTTCGGCGCAGCTCTCCGCACGGCCCAGGAAGCAGGCGTTGAAATCTTCGTTTACGACTGCAATGTAACTCCCGATACCCTCACCGCCGACGCTCCTGTTGCCTTAGAATTATAAAACCAGAGGAATCGAGCGATATTTCCTTATGCAGAATTCTTGCATTAGAGTCTAGGGGGATAAGTAAGGGGATGCCTCCCCTTACGACAGGATATTTGTGAAACAAATTCCTGTAGGGGAGCTCGAGGGGGACTTGGTCCTCCCTCGAATTATTTATTTCGGAAATTCTCGATTAGGCAGCAACTGATACTTACGTCAGTCTCATAAGGCGGAATATCTTTGCGTTCCACCCACAGCGCCTCGGAAAGTTCTTCTTCCTGCATGTGGATTGTATCGTCGCCGTCTAGTTCAGCGGTAAAGCCTGCGATAAGAGAATCGCTAAAGGGCCAAGGCTGGCTTCCGAAATATTTCACGTTCTTGATCTTTACGCCGGCTTCTTCGAGAACTTCGCGATGTGCAGCCTGCTCCAGAGATTCACCGATTTCCACAAAGCCGGAAATCAAAAAGCGGCGAGGATTCGGATTGTCCTTGTTGTGGGCCATCAAAAGCTTGTCGCCATTGCGTACAGCAACAATGACCACGGGAGAAATTCTCGGATACATCACGTTGTTGCACTTGGGACAAATGATGCTGCGTTCTTTATCGCCGCGAATGGTTACGTTTCCGCATCGGCCGCAGAACTTGTGCAGAGATTCCCAATGTGCCAGGTGTGCCGCTGTTGCGCCGCCCAAACGTTGGGTAATGTCTTCCATGTTGCGGAAAGTTCTGTTGCCCATGTATTCAAAGCCGGCCGCATTTCCTATGTGTTCGTCAATGCTATCGTCCAGGAAATATGCTGTGCCGTCGATATTGAAAAGATAATGGCCTTCGAATTCAGTCAGACTTTTCTTGCCGTTTTCTCCGCTGTCAGTGAAAAAATCCCGGACTCTTGGAACTTCGTAGTTGTCGCCGTTTTTTTTCAGCAGAGTCTTGCTGCCGTTATAGCGGATAAAAAAATCACCCAGCTTGGGATCTTGAATACCAAACTGGTTGTTCATTTGATGGGGTTTAATTTCGTGAATCATTCGATGCCGCTTACGATTTGGTTTTTGCCTCGGGCCTTGGCCAAATATAGTAATACGTCTACACGTTCAAGCATTTTACCGTGAGTGTCAAAGTTGGGGTCGGCGCAGTCTACAAGGCCCCCGCTAATGGTGACTCTCAAATCGGGATGCTCATCGAAAACGATTTCGGAAATGGAAGTCCTAATATAGTTAGCCATGGCGATTGCAGATTCCATGCTTTCAGCCTTGATCACCTGAATGAACTCTTCGCCACCATATCTGACGGTAAGTTCGTTGCGGTCGTGCCTGCGTAATCCTTTTGCTGTTTCAGCGACGTTCTTTAGAACGGTGTCGCCAAAGACGTGGCTCAAGTTGTCGTTGATTTTCTTGAAGTTGTCGATGTCGAACATGAGCAGATAATAACCCTTTCGGGCAGGCCAAATATCGTTGTTCAGGAAGTCGATGAAACGCCTACGATTTACCAATTTGGTCAGTGGATCGTGGCTGGACATATAGTTGAGTTCCTGGATGAGCTTGTCCTTTGCCTTATGCTCGCGGTTGTAGGCGAAAAGCAAATAGGAGATGATGGTCATGATGGTAAAGCTCATGAACAAGTAAGAAACAAGCCTGTCGTAAAAAGATGAAGTGGCTGTCATGGATGCCACAAGTTCCGGGTGGCTGTTGGCGTAGCTGAAGCAAACCGCGTACGTGACAATTCCATGGAAAAACAGGATGGCCCTAAGCTTAAATCGTTTTGTAAGAGAGACCACGAGCATGGCGGTTAGGCAGTAGAAGGGCATGCCGCTTTCAAATCCACCGCAGAGAAAGAACATGGGTGGAACCAATATGGTGTTGACGCTGATGACCATGGCGAAGTAGCATGCTTCCAGCTTGCCGGTCTTTTTTGCGATTATGCCAAGAGCTACTAAAAAGAATGTGATAAAGATGCTGGCAATCTCAACAACATTGCCAAGGTTTTCAAAAACAGTGAATATCGCCGATGCGATGGCTGCGAGAATGGTGAAGTAAAGAACTCCCCAAAAAAGTGCTGCATCGAACGTCGGTCCGTGATCCGCAATTTTTTTTAGTTTCTGAGCAATCATCGAAAAAAAGATACATCTAGTTTGACGATTATGGGGAAAAACGAGAAATAAAAAAAGAGACGCGGCCAATTGTGTTAGCCGCGTCACGTTTTGATTATCCAGAAAGGACTATTCCAGGTAAGTGTAGCCGTACAAGCCGGAACGATAGATGTTCAGGAATTCCTTGCCTTCCTTCACTGTAATCTTTCCGTCCTTCACGGAGCGGGTCACCCAGTTTTCCATGTTGCGGACAAGAGCCTTGTCGCTGAAGTTCACGTAGTCGAGAACGTCTTCCACGGATTCGCCGTCAATCACCTTGTCGATTTCGTAGCCGCCCTTGTCGTTGCAAACCACATGGACTGCGTTGGTGTCGCCGAAGAGGTTGTGAAGGTCGCCGAGGATTTCCTGGTAGGCTCCTACGAGGTAGACGGCGATGTAGTACGGTTCATCCTTCTTCAACTTATGAAGCGGAAGGGTGTGGCTTACGTCGCCACCGCGGATGAACAATGCAATCTTACCGTCGGAGTCGCAAGTGACGTCCTGGATGGTGGTTTCTACAGTGGGTTCTTCGTCCAAGCGCTGGATGGGCATCACCGGGAAAATCTGGTCGATAGCCCAGCTATCCGGCAGACTCTGGAACAAACTGAAGTTGCCGAAGTACTTCTGTGCAAGAAGACGGGGCAGTTCTTCCAGTTCATAAGGCGGATGGCGCAGCGTGCTTGCAATCTGGTTCACTTCGCGGGCGATGCTCCAGAACAGGCGTTCGCTCATAGCGCGGGTGGGCAGGTCATAGTCGCCCACCTTGAAACCGCTGAGAACGTCGTCGTTCAGCTGCATGGCGTCGTGCCAGCTTTCCAGCAAGTTTTTCGGGGAAAGTCCCTTGTAGATGCTGTAGAGATCCTTCAGTGCTGCAGGAGCGTCGTCGCCGATTTCGTGTTCTTCTTCATCGAAGAATGCCTGGCCTGCAGTTTCAAGAATGTTGAACACCAGGACGGAGTGGTGTGCAGAAAGGGCGCGGCCGGATTCTGCGATGATGTTCGGGTGCGGAACCTTGGCTTCTTCGCAAGCTTCGTAGATGCCGTATACCACGTCGTTTGCGTATTCCTGGATGGAGTAGTTCACGGAACTTGCGTTGGTGCTGCGAGTGCCGTCGTAGTCCACTCCGAGACCGCCGCCTACGTCCACGAATTCCAGGGCCATGCCCATCTTACGAATCTGGATGTAGAACTGGGAAATTTCGCGAAGGCCGTTCTTGATATTACGAATGTGGGTGATCTGGCTGCCCAGATGGAAGTGGATCAGCTTGAGGCAGTCTTCCATCTTTTCTTCCTTGATGTAGTCAAGGGCTTCCAGAAGTTCGGAGCTGTTGAGACCGAACTTGCTGTGGTAACCACCGGATTCTTCCCACTTGCCGCTACCGGAGCTTGCAAGCTTAATGCGGATACCGATGTTGGGGCGAACGCCAATGCGGTTAGCAAGTTCCACGACCAAGTGGAGCTCGTTCATCTTTTCCACGACCACGAAAATCTTCTTGCCCATCTTCTGGGAGAGAAGTGCGAGTTCGATAAAGTCTTCGTCCTTATAGCCGTTACAGATAATCAGTGCGTCCGGATTATCCATGTTGGCAAGCACTGCATGAAGTTCCGGCTTGGAACCTGCTTCCAGACCGATGTTGAATTTCTTACCGTGACCCACCACTTCTTCGAGGACGGCGCGCTGCTGGTTCACCTTGATGGGGAAGATGCTGTAGTAGCTTCCCTTGAAACCATATTCTTCGCGAGCCTTGTTGAAGCATTCGTTAATCTTTTCGATGCGGCTGTCCAGAATATCCGGAAAACGCAACAGCATCGGGGTGGAAACGTCGCGGAGGGACATTTCCTGCACCAATTCGTAAAGGTCGATTTCGCAACCGCCATCCTTCAGCGGGGAAACGGTGGCGTGGCCTTTTTCGTTGATGTCAAAATAGTTGACGCCCCAACCCTTAACGTTGTAAAGGTCGCGGGAGTCGTCGATACGCCATTTCTTCATGATCAAAATCCTTTGGATTTTGAGGCTCGAGGATCCAGGCTCCAGGTTCGAGTATATAGTTAGGCGGCGAAGCCGCGATTATCTACCTCAAAGGTCGCTTAGGCGACCGGGCCTCGTACCTCGTACCTCGTACCTAATCAACGAGAACCGGGTTGAAGTCTTCCTGCCAGGGCAGGCCGTACTTGTTCAATGCGTCCATGTACGGATCCGGATCAAATTCTTCAACGGTATGGACACCCGGGGTGGTCCACTTGCCGGTGAGCATCATCAGAGCGCCGCACATAGCGGGAACGCCGGTGGTGTAGGCGATAGCCTGGCTACCCAATTCCTTGTAGCATTCCTGGTGGTCGCAAACGTTGAACAGGTAGTAAGTCTTGGGCTTGCCGTCCTTGGTCCCCTTGAAGATACAGCCGATGTTGGTCTTGCCCACAGTGCGGGGACCGAGGCTTGCCGGATCCGGCAACAGAGCCTTCAGGAACTGGATAGGAACGATTTCCTGACCGTTGAACATGATGGGATCGGTGCGGAGCATGCCCACGTCTTCCAGGCAGCGCATGTGGTCCAGGTAGCTCTGGCCGAAGGTCATGAAGAAGCGGATGCGCTTCACGCCCGGAATGTTCTTGGCGAGGGATTCAATTTCTTCGTGGTGCAGGAGGTACATGTCCTTCTGGCCCACTTCCTTAAAGTTGTATTCGCGCTTGATGCTCATGGCCGGGATTTCTACCCAGTGGCCCTTGCCGTTAGCGTCGGTATCCCAGTAGCTGCCCGGTGCGGAAACTTCGCGGAGGTTGATTTCCGGGTTGAAGTTGGTGGCGAACTTGTAGCCATGATCGCCACCGTTGCAGTCCAGGATGTCAATTTCTTCGATGGTGTCGAACTGGTGCTTGAGAGCGTAGGCGCAGTATGCCTGGGTAACACCCGGGTCGAAGCCGGAACCCAAGAGAGCGGTGAGGCCCTTTTCTTCAAACTTCTTGGCGTATGCCCACTGCCAGCTGTAATCGAAGTATGCGCTAAAGCCTGCTTCCTTGCAACGCTTGTCGTAAACCTTGCGCCATTCCGGATCGTCGATGTTTTCCGGTTCGTAGTTGGCGGTATCCATGTAGTTCACGCCGCATTCAAGGCATGCGTCCATGATGGCAAGATCCTGGTAGGGAAGTGCGATGTTCATCACCAGATCAGGCTTGTATTCCTTGATCAGTTTCACCACGTTCTCAGCCTTGTCGGCGTCGACAGCTGCGGTGGTGATCACCGTCTTGGAGTTCGGACGAATCTGTTCGGCCAGCTTTTCGCAGTTTTCGCGATGGCGGCTTGCAATGCAGATTTCAGAGAAAACTTCGCTGACGGTGCAGCACTTCTTGATAGCGACGGTGGCAACGGCGCCACAACCGATAATCAGAGCTCTTGCCATTTTTTTGTCTTTCCTTTTTGAAAAAATGAACGTGCAGGGGCGGCGACCCCTGAAGAAAAAGTAAGTGGGGTAAAATATAGAAAGCGGGGGAGGAGTCTTTAGAAATGAGAGTAAAGATGAGGCAAAAAATGGGGTGTTTTGCAAGGTGAAAACAAATTATGTATATTTTGGATACCGCTCACCCTTGAGTGAAGTGCGTTGCCGGGTAACAGTCTGTTTAATTGTAACCCCACAGTTTATTATATGAACATCCTGAAATAAGGAAATAAACTATGGCGAATGCATTTTCCAGAGAGAATAGTGTGAGTTGTAGTAAGATGATGTACCCTTTCTTGACACTAGACGATGACTCTGAAATCGTCCATTCCGAAATGCTAAAGGATGGTCGCGTCAAAGTGTACATTGAAAAGCCTGATGAGAAGGATTGCTTCCATCATGCAACTTGTTACCTGCCCCAATACACATGGGAAGATATATCCGGTTTTTCAGATAGCGAAATAGATCGATACAAAAAAGTCATCGAATCTACAGCTCATCTGATAATGGAATTTTCTCAAAAGGGCGGGTTTGACAATGCCAAAAATATTTAGAATCGGCTCGTATTGGGTTTACTTTTGGTCTAACGAAAACTTGCCACTTGAACCAATACATGTCCATGTATCGGAAGGTGTTCCCGCTCCAAATGCGACTAAGGTTTGGATTAATATTTGAACGAAATACGGAAAGTTTGAGAATTTTCCGTATTTTGTTGAAATCGTGAACTGAAAGAAGTTATATTTAAGGCATGCCTAACAAGATGAATATATCCGATTTACAGCTAGTCTATTCAAGTGGTGAACTCCAAAAGCAAGGCCATTCATATTATCAGATAGTGAAAATGGTGGAGTGTGGGGCGCTCATGCGCCTCAGTAAATCGTATTACGAAAACGCAAACTTTTCTGGTGACATGAATGACTTTTACTATGTCCGAGCCTATGCGACTCAGGGCGTGGTTTGCCTTATGAGTGCAGCCGTTTATTACAATTTAACAACCTTCCGCCCCGATGCCATCGATGTTGCTATTCCGCCCAAGGCAAAACTTTCTACACAACCCGAAAACTTAAAGATCAACCTTCGTTACTTTTCTGGCGAACGTCATTCTCTTGGTGTCAAAACAATCCGCCAAAATAAAAACACCTTCAAAATTTACGATATCGAAAAAACTGTCGTTGACATTGTCTCGAACCGAAACAAAGTCGGAATCGAAGAAACCAAGGAAATCCTGGTCAATTACCTCGCAAGGCAAGAAAAAAATCTTAACAATCTCTATCGCTATGCCGAAAAACTTTCATGCCTGAAAATTCTGAAAACATATCTAGAGGTACTAGTGTGAATGTACAGACTCGTTTGCAACAGATGCGGAACGCGTAAAAAGATGGAATGCGTTTGTGAAAAAGAAAAACGCTTTGATGCAGGTGACTTTTGACAAGGTTGTTGCGCAAATTAAGGAGAATTTCAAACCTATTGTAGAAAGATTACGGTAATTAGAATAAAATCGCTGAAACATCCCGAAGGTTCTGCGCGAATCTTCGGGGATTTTTTTACCATTCTTTTATCGTATCCAAGAATTCATCCTTAGTGTAGGCATGTTCTACACGGCGGTCCTTATACACGAGGCAGTAGCGGAAGTTGTTACCAGCTTTGCTTGCCCACAAGTTCCCGAGTTTGATTTTCTTTTCGGCATCAAGATGGTCGCCCTTGGTTTCTAGCAAAATGACTTTGCCATTTTTTGTTTTGATGATGAAGTCTGGATAATGGTTGATGAAACCGTTGATGCAGAAATCCTTCTTTTCGCGATTGCGAGTCCAGAATTCCACGTTTTCCATATTGGCGACGGCGTTAATAACCCCTTCTTCAAAGATGTTGACTTTTTCTTCTGCTTCGTGAAGTGTTTTTGGAAGTGACTTGCCAGCAGAAGAAAGTATCAACTTTTCTGAAATTTCGTAAGTTGGCTTCAATTCGATTTTGTCTTGATCTAAAGCTTTTTCAAATTCTCGTTCTATATACTTAGCTGAAAGTTCACTAATCTTTGATTTGATTTTTTCAGCATACAAAGCTTGAGAATTCAACATGTTGTTTAAATCGGCTTCGGATAAATTTTGCAACACGCGATTGATGTATTCTATGATATCAGGGTCGGGAATGGGGTACATGTTTCCGATCCAACCGCGGAGACTTTGTGCACAAAGTTCTCGTTTCTTATCCAGATTCTTGACATTGGTTAACCACTGGATAATCTCGTTTTGTCGCTGCTTATCCACATTAAAAATGGTTGGCGTAAAATCTTTCTGGGTTTCATCCAAGTCAACGCGGCGGATATCCGATTCTACGCTTTGAAAATCTATGTTGGTGTCCTCATTTTTAAGAGGAAACTTTTTCAGAAGCATGTCTTTTTCGAAAGGCTCTGAGTTCAGATTGAACAAGTCGTTTTGCAGGGCGTGCTTGTAATAGAACTGCGGCAGTTTTAGCGAGGCCACTGTTTCCTTAAAGATTTCCTTGACATCGTATGTTTTCACTTGCTTACTGACCTCACTAGGTGCGAGTGGCGATTTGGCATTTGCCTCAACCTGTTTTTCCAATTTCTGATTTTCGGCGATAGCTTGCTTTGCAATTTCTGCGATTACAGAGTTTTCTTCTGCGGATGCTGTTGGATTTGTTGAATCGACCTTAGAAACATCTACTTCTGTAGAACCTGGATTGTATATCGCTTTCGCGGAGTCTGACAAATGATCGGGAACTGGCTTCCAGAAAATTTTTGAAACATCAAAATCGTCAGGCTTATTAACGTCGGCAAACAGCGGCGGTTCAGTCGCTCCAGTATTTTCCGCAGTAGCCTCACCTGCATTTCCAGAATTTTCCGGTTCCTCAATTTCAACTTGGCGATAATCCTTGCTGCTAAATCCTGCACGGTTCAAGCCCTTCACGATGCTATCCAGAGTTTCGCTGAATTTTGCAGAGGCGGTAAACACATAGCTCATGTTAAGCATTGCATTTTCATTTTTGCAAACATTGGGCAGTCGCAAAACCCTGCCCAAAATCTGTTCCACGTCCACGCTGGAACTGCGATCCGCAAGACTTGCAAGAATATAAGCGAATGGACAGTCCCAGCCTTCTTTCAACGCATTTACCGTAATGATATAGCGTACAGGACAATCGGCGGACATCAGGTCCACATTCAGCAATTCATTCTTGTCGGCAGTCTTTATCTTGATCTGTTCTTCTGGAATTTTCAATTCCAAAAGCATGGACTTTACTTTTTCAAAAGTGGCGTTGTCATTTTTCGTTTTAGGTTCCGCCTGAAAAAGTACGATGGGGCGGATGTAGGGCGCTCCATTTTTTCGAGCGGCTTCCGCAGACATTTCCAAGCGATAACGGAGTTCTAAAGCGGAACTTACCACATCCTCTTTTTTGCGATGATTGTAGACAATCACCGGCAACTTTACCATGTTCTCTTTCTTGAGTTCCAAAGCAGAAGTAAAACTGATGATGTTGCTGTTCTTGCGAGGTGTTGCAGTCAAATCCAGAATAAAACTGGGATTCAAATTTTTCAGCATTTCCACACTGAGTTCGCTTTCTGCATTGTGGCTTTCGTCAACAATTACAACAGGATTTAGCGAACGCAGAACGGACATTACCGAGATTTCTTCTTCATCTACGCGGTTGGCAAATGACTGTAGATTGCCATTTTCTTCGTTGACTTTTCGATCTTCTGCTTTTCTTGCGCGGAGACTATCGAAACTTAGAATGCAAAGCGAAAGATTTTCATGAACGGAGGTGCAGTTGAATCCCGCGCCCTGCAATAACATTTTCTTGTCGAAGACTTCAACCCTATTCGCAAAATCTGTGTTCAGCTGTTCTCGGTATGAGTGCTTTGGATTGCCGAAATTGCGAAGGGTTTGTTCCAGAATCGAATTGGACGGTACAAGCCATACTACTATTTTGGGACGAGTGCTGTCGAAAGCCTTGAAAATAGTGTTTAGGGCATTGGCTGCGATAAAAGTTTTTCCTCCAGCGGTAGGAACCTTTATGCAGACATGAGGTACGCCAGGAACATTGTTCTTGTATGGTTCTACAGCTTCGCCAAGCATTGGCGTAATTGCTGTGCGAGGATGCGTCTGCCAAAATTCGTTGAACGCAACAGCCGTATTCCCTTTTTCTTTTAAAATTTCGAGATAGAATGCAAGGTCATCTATGATCTGTTTTTGATAGGGCTTTAAAAGCATTAGAATCTCCTTACATCACGGGGAATCTTTTTAAATACAATGTTGTTCTTGAAAAGAAAATCTTTGGGCAATACGCAGTTGTCTGCGTAAATGACATAGCGTTCTGCCTTTTGGCTGATGGTTCCAAGGAATTCGAAATCAAGAGTTGTAATTTCTGACTTTTTGTAGAAAAGGTAGTAGGCGGCGTTGTCGTGATTGCCCAAGAAGAATTCGTTTCTGTTCTTTGAAACTTCAGAGGAATCGATGACGGAATTGGTTTCTGTATAGTAGATGTAATTGCGAATGTTTTCTAAAGGCTGTTCTTCGTTTAGTGAACCGTCCAGCAACATTTCGGGACCGAGCTCGTAATAGTTGAAATCACCTCCGGTTCCCTCCACAGCGTTCTTGCCTTCACCATAACCGTTGATGACGCGACGGACTCTTTCTGCAGTGATGTTGTTCGCATAGTCTTCCATTTCTACAAGGATGAACTTGCGGTTTCCGCCATCCTGCTTGTTGAGGTTGAGGACTGCGTGGGCAGTGGTGCCGGAACCTGCGAAAGAGTCAAGGATGATGGAGTTGGGGCCGGAAATTATTTTCAATAAATATTCAATTAAATTCAATGGTTTTGGATAATCAAATTTTTTTGCAGAAAAAACACTCATTAAATCCGCTGTTCCTCTCGCAGAACTAGCTCCGTCAATATCTAGAAGTAAATTTTGATATGGTAGTGTTCTCTGGATTGGACTATCGTTATTATCTACGCTTTGATATTGCTTGAAATAAACAGACCATTGCGAACCATTTTGCTTAAATACGATAAAATCGTTTTTTACGCCCCACTCGAATTTTGCTTTTGACCATCTCCAATTCCAATGTTCTTGTTTTTCACTTGAGTTTCCTGGATATAACGAATTTCCATCTGGAGTTCCTATAGAATAGTTTAGAGCATCAGAATAATGAGACCCCGTCATTCTTCTGTCAAGTTTATTTAATGTATAACGGCCTCGCCTTTCTACATAATTGTCTTCCAAATTGTATTTAGTGTCGTCGCATGTGTTTCTTGTGTTAGCAACAAAAAATCTACGGTCTTTGGAGTATAGAAGAATGTATTCAGAAACTGTTTTTATATCTTTTCCTGTGTTTGAACCAGGCGTAGATTGCCAAATAAAATTTGCAACAAAATTCCCTGCCCCGAAAATTTCATCGCATATTAGTTTCAAGTTCGCCTGTTCGTTATCGTCGATACTGATAAAAATTGCGCCATCTTCCCGAAGTAGTTTATGCAACAACTTTAAACGCGGGTACATCATGCAGAGCCACTTGTCGTGTCGGGTTAAATCCTCGGCCTCTTTCCCTACAACCTGACCCAGCCACTTGCGAATTTTGGGACTGTTTACATTGTCGTTATATACCCAGTTCTCGTTGCCCGTGTTGTAGGGCGGATCGATATAGATGCATTTCACCTTGCCTTCGTATTCCGGCATCAAGGCTTTGAGGGCCTCAAGGTTGTCGCCATGAATGATCTTGTTTTCAGAAGCGCCTTTTTCGCAGTTGAAGGAATCCTTCAGTTCCAGGGTCTTGTATGGAACATCCAGGTGATGATTCAGAACAGCATCTTTTCCGAGCCAGTGTAAAGAGGGCAAGGGAACCTCGGGGCAAAAGTTAAACCTGGGCTTTGCTCCGAAACCGAAAGACTTTGAAACCGTTTTTCTGTTGATACAAAAAAGGTGTGGAATCGCAAGTCTTCCGTAATCAAGGTTCTGGTAAACCCGTGCGCGAAAAGACAAAACGACCCACACCCGATTGGGTGTGAGCGTCCGTCCATAATTCCCGCGCAATAAAAATTTACCAGATTTTGATTACGAGATTAAGGACAAATACCCTAAAATCAAACGCCCGGCATTTCTGCCAAGCTATGTCAAGGAGAATATAAATAAAAACAAGAATACGCCCCAACCTTGCCGGTGGGATTGAACAGTATAATCGGGGGAATATTTCGTATTATGCCGGCAACAATTCGGTAAAAAGCGAAAGTTTCTTCGATCTAATTGGAATTAATGCAAAAAATCTCAGGTTTCTTATCCGGAAGACGGTCTTGCACAAGTTTCAAACACTGAGAAACTCTTTTGGATAAAAAACGTCTTATTACGGGATTTTCACTTTTTAAATTGCAATCCAAAATAATTACAACCTTAGAACAAAAGCGAAGTCTTTCCAAGGTTGCAAAAACTTTGTTTCCATCATCTAATCGCAATAATTCAGAAATGCTTATAGAACGAACGTATTCCTTGGTATCAAACAAGTCGTATCCTTTTTTATAATCACGAATTTGTTTTTCTCCAGAATACTCGGCAAGAGGCACTTCTAAATTTTCGCGACCGTCCCAAAATGAGCCAAGAAGTTTATAGGTTGATTTCACAGTTCGACTACAACTCCTGTGTTTAGCTCAATCGCTCTCGCTGCAAATTCCAAGAGTTTCCTGTACAAATTCACCAAGATGTCGCTTGAAATGTTCGGTAGTCGTTCTTCGAGCCAGGACTTTAATATAGTGCATTTAGCTTGATCAAAATAATCTAAATCACCATCATCGAGTAGTGTTCCGCACGCTTGGTTGATGGGGGGAACAAAGTCCTCCAGAAGAAGATCGTTTTCTTCATCTTCAAAATAGAATACTTCTACTCGAGAATCCGGTGGATAGGGAACTACAGGAATATGACCGTAGTACTCCAATCCCGCATAATCAAGAATCAAGGCAAATTTCATTACATTTCCTCCTTTCTTAAAATTTTCATGTGAGAATCAGGTCCATCCGGCACGAGATCCCCGTATTTATCCAAGAAGGTTTTGAGATTACGGTCATATACCTTCAAATACCCAGAAGCCATATCCGCTTTTATAATATAATCTTTGTTTTTCCAGACGGATTTGACTCCATGAACCTTTGGCGTGACATCAGGAGTATACTTGTCAATAATCTCATTGATGTTGACTTTGTTCTTTTTCCAGTTCTCGTTAAACAAAGCCTCTCTCTTTTTACTCGCTATGTAGCCGCTTTGCAAATCAGGAGTCGAAGGAACTGCGTACTCGACATAATACTGAGACAGTTTTGAATACACTTCTTTCGCGTTAGACATTATGCCACCTCCTTACGAGCCTTGTGGTAATCGGGGTACACAAGGTACTTGACGCCCATTGTGGAGAGTTTCTCCATTGCATTCGAATCCTCCTTGCCATAAATAAGCAATGTGGACGGCCTACCTAGCATCACAGTCGAAATAAAGCGCATGTCATATAGTTCATCTTTAGGACAACCCAGAAATCCTGCGGCCCACAAAACGTTCTTTGGTACTCCGCTGATATTTTTATGAGTCAACCAGTTCCCCGTCCGGAGGTTCGCAACAATCTTTATTCCATTCACGGCGAGTACTGCCATAAACAGCTGATTCAGTAGCATTATGAAATCTTGCCACTCCTGATCCATATCACTTGTAACCGTAACGTCTGTCGCCGCAGCGCCCGTATACTTGCGATACTCTGAAATTTCATCCAGAACATTTTCAAGCCTTGGATAAATCCTTGCGTCTGGGCAATAAAAGACTAACAGCGTCTTTTTCGGATTCCTTACGATTCTGTTTTTTCTGAAATCATAGGGAACCATCTGTTCCGGAATTTCTTCAAGAAACATTTCCCTTTCGAAGATGGGGAAGCCCATTTCATCGAATTTTATACCTTTACCTTGCAAATATTGCACAAAATCGTCTGCAATACGGCAAAGGTCCATCATGTTTTTTACCATGATTGCCTCTATGGCGTAAGCCATTTGTTACGAATCCAAATTTTATTTTGGACTCAGGTTTGACGAATGCTCACGGATTTTGCTACTTTAGAGGTTCCTACGCCTTACTAAGTAGCGATACCTGGTGAGCATTGTGCCGGAAGGCTGCATATGCGGTTTTCCGGCATTTTCTTTAATATAATCAAAATTATTTGATTTGTCAAATTAAATTAAATCAAATAATTTAGTCTTTGAATGTAATTTTTATTGAAAATCAACAAAAAACATAGTATATTTGGCATGGATAATCATCTTTCGTCAAAAGGAGTCGCTATGTCTTTGGAAAATTTAAGTGCCAATCTTCGACGTTTGATGAAAAAGAACGGGTTTTCCATCCCTAAATTGGGAGAAGTCTCTGGGGTTAGCGTAGCGACCATCTCAAACATCCTTAATGAAAAAGGCGATCCGTCCCATTCAATCGTTGACAAGCTTTCGCGTGCTCTTGATGTTACTATTGGTGATCTGTACGCTCAGAAGCCCGTCTTAAAATCACTGCGATATAGGACAAATAAAGATCAGACTGCTAGAGAGAAGTCAGCAAAAGAAACTTTGCCTTATACCATTTATGAAAAACTGAAGACCTATAAGGAAGTTGAAAAGTACTTACCTAAACGCACGCCAATAGACTTTTCAAAGTTTCCGAAAGATCCTGTGGAGGCTGCCCGTAAACTGAGGATGGTTCTTTCTCTACGTTCTGACGCCCCTGTAACGAATTTTTTCGGAAATTTATCAGAACTTGGAGTAAAACAATTTTATTTCAACTTTGGATTGAGCAAAACATTTGGTGTTTCTGTTAATAAGGATGATGGAGGCCCTGCTATTTTTGTGAACATTGGAACAGCCAATGTAGAACGTTGGGTGTTCACCATTTTCCACGAACTCGGACACATCATTCTTCATCCGGAGTCCTATGACGGAGAAGTAAAAGCCGAAGAATCCGATTCGAAAGAAGAACGGGATGCAGATTGCTTTGCCGCAGAATTTTTATTTCCTGTAGATGTGGTTCGAGAACGCGTCAAAGGAACTAAGAATTATTCTTTTATTGATAAGATTCTTGAATTGAAACAGGAGTTTTCTGTTAGTTATTGGGTTGCGCTAAGCCAGTACTGCATTGCATATTCAAGAGATCGAAGCGAAGTTATAAAGAAATTTCAAAGAATGTACAAGAACCGCACCAACCATGATTTCAAGGACCATTATGAGCCAAATTCTTTACCCAAGGAACGGTTCATTTTTGAAGATCCGGATTTCAGAACCTGCATTTTTGAAGCGTTGAAAAACGACGATATGGAAGTTGAGCTTGCTGCGGAATTGTTGGGAACGGATGTCGATTTGATAAAGGAAGAATTGAAATGCGTGATTGAGGATGGGACTCTGGTCGAATCACGTCCATTTTGATGTAGACAATTGTTTGACAACTCCAATTTTTTACTATATTACCTTCCACGTTGAAAAACGTGTCGGGGCTTTAGCTCAATCGGTTAGAGCGTCGGACTCATAATGATTGTGACTCCGTTCCGAAAGGTTCGGATGAAAACGGGAAGAATTCGGTGAAACCTAAAGGGCCCTGGCCCAAAGGCAACGCCGAGCCGAGCCGGAGGTACACTTCCGGAAGGTGTAGA
Source organism: Fibrobacter sp. (assembly GCA_024399065.1). Taxonomy (NCBI): domain Bacteria; kingdom Pseudomonadati; phylum Fibrobacterota; class Fibrobacteria; order Fibrobacterales; family Fibrobacteraceae; genus Fibrobacter; species Fibrobacter sp. The sequence goes on from JAKSIB010000004.1 coordinate 23,081, forward strand.
GACTAGCGGAGCAGTTTAGTCTGCTTAATGACCGCACAAGTATCCCGCGCCTAAACCTGCAAAGGCATGGCGAAGACATAGTCCACGGAGGCGTGAAAACGTCACAAACGTAAACCCGTTGGTTCCGGGTTCAAGTCCCGGAGGCCCCACTGAAAAATCCCGTGTTCTTTTTGAACGCGGGATTTTTTGCTTTAATTTCTGTGGGATTCTACAGTCCCAGTTCGCCGAAGAGCAACAAGTACTTGGAAATGGTGCGGCACCATTCGTAATGGAATCCGCTGTAGGCGTTGACCACGCACTTGTCCCAGTCGGCCTGTTCGGTCTGGAAAACGTTCACTGCATCGCGGACGCAGTTGAGCATGAGGTGGGGTGCGTTGGCGTCTTCTACCAGGAAGGCGTTTGCTTCGCCTGCAGTTTCGAAACTGTAGCTCACCAGCATTGCGGCAACACCAACAGAACGTCCGGTCAGCGGGAGGGTGCCTGCTGCCATGGCCTTGAGGATAATGGAAGAGGACGGTTCGCGGAGACTTGCTGCAAAGAGGACGTCGGCGCCGGCGAGAGTTTCGCGGAGCTGTTCCGGACCCTTCTTTTCGCCTTCTTCGAGATCCTGCAAGCACATGACGTCGGGATACTGCTGAGAGAAGTCGCGGTAGTAGCCCCATTCGTTGTTCTTGGAGGAGACGCCGACGATGATGTAGACGTCCAGGTGGGCAACGTCGGAAAGGACCGTGGCCAAGGTTTCGGAAGTGTTTCCGGATTCGGAATCCAGGTGAACGTAGAGGATCATCTTATCCTTGAAGTCCACGCCCAGCTTTTCCTGGAGGGCCTGACGGGCACGGCGCTTTGCTTCCTTGATGGGGAGCATGTCGTTTCCGTTGAAATCCCAGAACTGGTAGCTGACGCCGAACTGGATGCCGATTAATTTGTCTGCATTACGATTCAGGAAGCCGCTAAGACCACCGGGGAGGTTTGTGTTCAACATGGCGTCGCGGTAGCCCGGAGACGGGAACAGAACCTTGGTGGCGTAGAGGATGCCTGCCTTGAGAAGGCTGACCTTGCCCCAGAACTCGTAGCCGTCCATATTGTAGTTTTCACGGGGAAGACCGATCTTTTCGATTTCGCTGCTTGCAACATGGAAATCGTAAGTGATGTTATGGACGTTAAAGAAGAAGGGAATGTCCTTGGCGTAGTCGGCATAGACTGTCTTGGAAAGAGCGCCTACGAGAGCGCCGCCCCATTCGTGGCCCAGGATGGCCTGACAGGAATAGCCGGTCGCCTCGGCGTAGGCCAAGGCTGCGGAGGACAAAAATGCGAAGCGGAGGTGGTTGTCGGTGTAGGGGACTTCGTCAGGAGGTCCGTACACTTCGGGTCGACCAAAATATTCTTCGTTGTAGATGTAGGTATGGAGGGGATCCTTGTCCGAAACCATGATTTCGAAGGTCTTGCCCTGGAGCTTTTCGGTTCCCTGGAACACAGAGCGGTAGTCGTCTGCGTTGACCATTTTTTCCTTGATGAAGGGGGAGCAAGTCAATACCTTGGCGCCAGCGCATGCAAATGCGTCGGTCATACGGTTCACCGCTGTGGCTAGTGGGCTGGTATGAGACCAATTTCCCGCTTCAGGGCTCACGACAAGGATATTCATGACTAAAAAACGTCTCCAAATAAAAATTTACCTATCCCCAACAGGATAGTCCAAATTTATTTATTTATCTTTTATTTGAAAAGGCGAAGAGGTCTTTTTTACGATAAAATGGGCCTTTTTACTGACGAACCGCCTAAAGGTATTTTTTTACTGAAGGAATAACACAATGAAGAAAATCTTTCTTGCAACCCTGGCTGCTGCTGTAGCATTCTCTATGGTCGGCTGCAAGGGTACCAACGAAAAGCGTGGTGACGAACATCTTAAGGATGGCCGTTATCGCAATGCCATCAACTCTTACCTCGAAGCAAAGAAGAAGGGTAACGTTTCTGATGAATTCTACGATAACTTCACCCTCGCTCTCGTTCGTGCAGCTGAAATCGAAGCTAAGAAGGACCTTAGCAGCGATTTGATCAATGGCTACTTTGACAAGGCTGGCGTTAACATGCCGGAAGTCAAGAGCAACGAAGTCATTGAAGAAACTGTTACCAAGATGGCTACCGTCGGTAAGCAGCAGGCTACCCAGGAAGGTGTGGACTTCAATACTGTTATCAATGCTTTCGCCCGTATCGATACCGCTTTGGTCTATGCTAAGGCCAAGGGTGTTGGTGAAGGTGCTGTAAAGACCCTCCGTCTCGAAGCTGAAAACGCTGTGGTCGCAAAGACCCTCCCGGAAATCAAGGATGAATCTGATCCGGTGGTTGCTGAATTCGGTTTGCTCCGTCTCGAATACGTTGCTCCGGAAAATGCAGAAGTCAAGGCTGCTCTTAACAAGAACCGCAAGACCACTCGTGGCTACTTCCTGATCTTCGGCGAAAACATCGCCGACGCTGCAGGTAAGCGCTTCGTTGACAAGTGGGGCTACGTCATGGCTCTCCCGACCGTCAAGATGTCTGCAACTTCTCTCTCCGGCGAACTCCAGTTCTGGGCTTCCACCGGTAACAACACCGAACTTGACCCGTCTAAGATCAAGCTCGTTTCCACCGACGGCAAGGAAGTTGTCGCCAAGGCTGGCAGCGGCTGGTGCGAAGCTGAAGTCCTGGTCGGCAAGAAGGGCGACGAAAAGATTGAAAAGAAGAAGCAGAACATCAAGGCTGGCACCAAGGGTAAGTTGATGAACGAATTCCAGTGCTCCTTGAACGTGTCCTTCTCCTTTGCTAAGGGCTTCGTTCCTGACTACATCGAATACAAGGACGAATACGGTATCGGCCGTAAGTACCTCGGTCAGTAATGATGACCGCTCGGATCGTTCGTTGGGCTAAGACCCTCCGGTCATCCGAGCTGTTGTTCAAGAACACAGTGTGTACTTGATGGAAAAATCAGGAACCATGTGTTGCTTGGAACTAAATGCATTTGAAAAGCCTCGGTGAAAACCGGGGCTTTTTTTATTTACGGGGTTCCTTGTCATTGCGAGCCCGTAGGGCGTGGCAATCGAAGCTGTCTTTGGCTGATGTTCCGGAGCTGTCTATTTACGAGGTTCTCTGATTCTTGACAAAGTCCACAGGAATACGCAGGCTGCGATAGGAACAAGAACGTTCCAGGGGGCGTGGTAACGGATGCTGCCCGGTGTTGCAAACCAGAAGTAGATGAGCACAATGTGGGCGGTGTAGACGTCCAGGCTGTGGCGTCCGATGAGGTTTGTGACCCTGAAGTCCAGGGCTGCAGGCCAGGTACGGATGATCCAGCCGATGGCCATGACGAAGCAGAAGAAGTTGGCGAAACGGAGAGGGCCTACGTGAACCTTGTTGGTCCAGAAGTCTGTAGGAAGCTGCAGTGGAATGAACTGATGGGACCACAGGAAACAAAAGGCAAGGAGCACGAGAACCGCGGGGGTCAGTTTCTGTATGACGCGTACTGTGTTGCTGGATTTGACTGCGGGCTCCGTTGCGGAACTTGAGTGCGCGTTCTCCTCGGACTTTGCACGTTTCCACCAGGCGGCGACTGCTGCCCCGGTAAAGTAGATGAACTGCCATGCGAAGGGGTCGAAGTCCCCGTGATGAATCCAGCTGGGGAATAGACTGTTAACGGCGTCGCGCAGGCCGAGGAGTGCACCGATCCATACCACAAGGGACGGCAACCACAGGAGGAAAACCTGGGTCTTGCACCTTGCCTTGACGAATAGCGGGAACAGTACGGAACCGAGGATGAGGAATACCACGTAGAGCGGCAAAACATCTAGCCATTCCGGCGTGTTGATCAGAAGTGCCGACCAGAAGAGGCTTTCCAGCGGGTGCTGGAAAATGCACTTGAAATTGGCTGCTAGGCTAGGCAGGAACCAAGCTGCGATAATGCAGAGGCTGATGAGAGTTGCACAGTGGTATTTCCAGATTCGTGCCGCACGACTTCGCATCCAGGATTGACTAGGGTCCTTGGCTTGCTTGCTTGTGGCAGCGAGCATTCCCACAAATCCGGACAAGAAAAAAAAGCCTTCGGCTGCACTGAAGTAGCCGAAGCACTGATATAAATAGTAAGAGATAGGCTTCCCGAAATGATCCAAGGTCATTTGCAGCAGCAAAAGGCCCCGGATAGAATCTAAAGCACGGATTCTCACGTCGGTAGGCGGTTAGAAGCTAGCCTTGGCGCTCATGCCGAGGGCGAGATGCTTGTCGGTGAAGGGGCCCTTGTCGCTGTCGCCGTTGAAGTTGTAGCCTGTCCAGAATACGACTTCGGTCTTGAGAGTGGGGTACAGGTAGAAGTTTGCACCGAGGAAGTGGAAGCTGTCGTCCTTGACATCAACATCGTGGTTGTGGTATTCGTAGGAGACGCCCATGGTGAACTTCTTGTGAAGGTTGAAGCTGGGTTCGATGGCGACCATCAACTGGTCGTCGGTGAACAGCTGTTCGTCTACGGCGTAGTTGCTGTTGGTGACGCAGTAGAAGAATGTTCCGCTCAAGTTGAAGAAGTCGTAGTTGAAGCTAGGTTCGACCAAGAAGGAATGTGTACCCTTCTCCTTGTACGGATGGGTGCCGAAGACGGCGTAGATACCCCAGTTCAGAAGATCGTAGCTCTTGGAGTAGTCTACTTCTGCACCAAAAACGTAAGCGTTGCGGCGGCCAATATCCTGACCGAACACCCAGTCAACGTCGACGGTTGCGATCAAGTGTTCGTCGGGACGGTTGATGACGGGGTAGGAGTAGGTTGCAAAGGCTGCGACGGTGTGGTCGTTGTTTTCGGATGCACCGAGGTATGCGCTACCGTGGCCCCACTTGTCGTTACCGAATTCTGCACCGATACCGCGGACACTCTGTTCACGGACGACGACTGCGTACTTGGCCGGGTCGCGCCAGAAATAGTGGTTGAATGCGCCTGCACTGTAGGTCATGTCGCCGAAGATCAAGCTGACTTCGTGGCTAACGTCCCAGCGGAGCTGAACGCCGTCGAAATCAAAACCGGTAAAGCGTTGTTCACCGTCACCCATTGCTGCGGAGTGGGCGAAACCGTGACGGACTTCGGAATCTTCAAGCTTGCCGTCGCCAGTGCGGTAGTTGCTATGGCTGTTGGCGCTGACCACGACGGAAACGTTTTCGTCGAGGTTTGCCTTTACGGAAAGGTCGATGTCCTGGTTTGCTGCGTTCTTGGGATCAAAGTCGTCGTCAAAGTAGCTTGCGTAGTCGAAGTTTACTTCACCATTGATTTCGATATCTGCGGCGGAGGCGAGGCCTGCTGCACCCAGGATTGCCAGAGGCAAAATCATTTTGCGCATACAATTCTTCCAATTGATTAAAATTTTCGTGAAAAAGATAGAAATATCGCAACTGAAAACCCAATGAATGTGGGTGTTTGAGGTAAAAATAAACCCTAGACTCTTTAGTTTTGTAAATTTGCCATATAATTATAAGGTGGATTATGCGCTTTTTTAAGATTCTTTGTTTTTCCCTTGCAATGGGAGTATCCTTGTCTTTTGCCATGACGGCAAATGAGGCTATGGAAAAGTCCAAGGCCTGGTTTAAGTCCAGCAAGGCCTGGAGTTTGAATTTCAAGGTTCAGGTTTTTTATGCCGACTCCCCGGATATCGCTTCTCAGCAGGGAAGCCTCACCGTGGCCGAGGGCGACAAGTTTACCTTGGACCTTGCAGGGATTCAGTTCTACAGTGATGGCGAAAGTTTGTGGCAGTATAATGTAGAACAGAAGCAGGTCCTGATCAAGGCGGTGGAGGATCTGTCCAGTTCTCTCCATCCTTCGGAACTTTTGTTCAAGTATTTGAATTGCAAGGCCCTCCAGATTACCGATGGCGTTTTCAATGGCCAGAAACTGTGGGTGCTGAAACTTGACCCTTCCAAGTATGCGGGCCAGTTTGACCAGATGGACGTGTGGCTCAGCAAGAAGGATTTTTCCCCGGTGCGCCTTTATACGGTTGATCCTGCAGGTAACAGTTCCTGGTACAACATTATCGACCTGAAGGTTGTGAAGAAGATTTCTGATAATGACTTTAAGTTCAAGAGTATTGAGGGCGTCGATGAAATTGACATGCGATAGCTTTTGCTCAAAAATCCTGATGGGTGCGGCGGTGCTGTCGGCAACGTCCATGGCTGCGGAAACCCTGTTCAGCAACGACGTGTTCAATGTGAACGAAACGGGCTCTGTGGGATCCCTTTGGGCGTTTTCACGTGGCCAGGTTTATAGCGGTGTGACTCGCTTGAACTTGGACGTGGGTAGCTCTGGCAATGTCCTTGTCACTGAAACAAGCAACGGTCCTGTGGAAGACACGGTGTCCGCAGTTCAGGAAGGCGTTTTTAGCGACGTTCTTGCTGAACATAGAAGAACTCCTGCAATCTATGCCGGAAGCAAGGGCTATGTGTTGCCGATGCTGGAGATGAATGATGACGGGGCATATCTGATTCCCAGCGGTTTCTTCTCTATTTCCGACGTGGACGATCCTGTCGGTATGGAGCTGAAGGTGCCTGATGCGTATAGCGACCTTGATTCCATAAAAGTTGATGGCGTCCGTGGCCAGATGGCCTATGCGGTCAGCGCTTTTGCTTTTGATTCCTCGTCTAAGAATTTGTGGATTGCCCGCGGTGCTGCTGGCTTGGGCTTGTACAGTTTTTCCGGCAGTTCCTCTACAACAAGAAACTTTGCCTTGAATTCATCTACCGCAACTTTGGATACGGCCAAGTCCAGCTACAAGTGGGACGAAAAGAAGAATCCGTCCATCTACGGATTGGCCTTGCATCCTGAAACCGGAGACCTTTGGATGGCAACTTCCAAGGGTATGTGGATCAGGACAAAGTCTGGTGACGTGAAAAAGGCTTCCTCTGTTTTGAATACAGACTCTCGCGTTACCGGCGTATGGATTGGCGGCGATCCCTTGCAGATTATTGCGGAAACATCTTCCATGGAAGAAAACTTGCCCAAGGGTTCCTTGTGGCGCCTTGCCAAGGGTTCTGCTGATTTCGCCAAGGTGGATTTCCTGGATACGGCTGGAAAGAAACAGAAGAGAGATATTTATGATGATGGTGACTATACGGTAAGTAGTGTTACGTTCCTTGGTGAAAATGCCTTTGTTGGTGTAGTTGCCGTGGGCGGTACCGTCAGTGGTTATTTCAAGCTTGATTCCAAGGGTGCTCGCGCCTGGGAAATGGATGACGACGGAAAGAGCAGCTGGCTTTACGGTTACGAAACTGGCGCAACGGATCGAGATGTCGTTATCACGTCGATTTGTTCTTTCCCGCTGACCAAGAATATACGTGGCTTGGCCTTGTCTACCTACGGGAATGGTATCTCTGTTTCCGCCGACTCGGGAAAAACCTGGACTCCGATTCTGAACCGCGCAAAACTGGGTAATGACTTGGGCTCCGTTCGCATGGTGCCTTCTGTGATTACCGCGGGTGACCAGGCTCTTGTTTCCTACAAGGTGAGCAAGAATTCCAAGATCACCATTGACGTGTTCAGCTACGACATGAAGAAAGTCAAGACCATTGTGAAGGACGCTCCCCGCGAAGCTGATGCTTCCCGCAGTACAAATCCGAGAGTTGATTTCTGGGATGGTTTTGATAAGCATGGCCGCGCCTGCTCTATGGGCGTTTACTACGTTCGCGTGAAGGACAACCACGGCCACATTGGTTGGGGCAAGGTCATGACATTGGGAGGGCATAAGTAATTATGAATTTCGAATTACGAATGACGAAAGCCCTCGGAATCTTGGCGCTTGCTTTGTGTAGTGCAGTGCCTGCCTTTGCATGGGACCAGAAGAAGGCAACCCTTGGTAGCTTTGACGGTTTTGTGGAACGTATGGGTGCTGGTGCCCGCGAACTTGGCCGCGGCAACACTGGTACGGCGGATACGGCTACCATGCCTGCTGCTTACTGGAACCCTGCTATTCTTGGTTTCCGTGAAAACGTAAATCTTTCCATTGGTGGTGAACGTCGCGAATTGGATCGTGCCGGTGGTTCGCTTGGTATTGAAACCAAGGTGGGTAAGCGAATGGGCGTTGGCTTTGCCATGCTTTATCGTGGCGACTTGGCCTTTGACGTAATCGACGATGACGACCAGACCTTGGGAACGGCCACTCCGTATTTTACCATGATGTACTTGGGCTTTGCCTATCGTGCTACACGTCGTGATGCAATTGGTATGTCCCTTTCCATGAGCTACGATAACTTGGATGTGTCCGAGTATTTTGAAGGCGTGGAATTGGTGGATGATTACCGTAGCCCCATGACTATCAACTTGAGCTGGCTCCGTCAATGGAACGACAAGTGGTCCACTTCTGTGGTAATCCGCAACTTGAGTTTCAGCAAGAACCTTTCTGCCCGATGGACCAAGAACACCAGCACGGACAACTCCGTTGCAAGTACGGAAGGTGTTCGCCCCAAGATTCTGCAGATTGGTTTGGGATACCGTTCCAAGATTATGGACAAGCCTGTTTTCGCCTGGATGGAAGCTATCGACTACCAGGTGGCAGATACTTTGTTGGCCTTTGACCCTGATAGACATCTTTGGACGGGCCGTGTTGGCTTTGAATGCGAAATTATTCCTAACGGTACTGTTCGCGTGGGTATGGACGACTTGGACTTTACCCTTGGCGCCGGCTACAAGTTTGATATTCGCATCGGCAAGAAGAAGTATCCGCTGGATGTGAACTACGCTCTGGTTTATGAAAGTGGCGCCGGCCTCTGGGGCCCTGTCAGCATTGGCGTTCGTGGAAGTCTTCCTTGATTCGTGATATATTCATAAGTGGCGTTCGCAGTTTGAACGGGTTCGAGCAGACGTTCGGGCCCGGCATTACTGTGGTGTACGGTCCTAATGGCTGTGGCAAGACGACGCTGCTTGAATGTATCCACTTGCTGGGGCAGGGATTTTCCTTTAGGACGAAGGACCAGAAGGAATTGATTTCTTGGAAGGCGGATGAGTTTATTGTCCGCGGGAACTTTGAAGATGTGGCTGCGGATTCCGATCTTGCAAGTTCTGTACCGGGCCGGGCCCGAAAGCGTGCCATACGCGTCCATCGTCGCGGAAGCGAGGTGAAGGAAAACGGCGAAAGCCTGAAGTCGGCTGCGGGTCTGTTCGGCGGTTGCCCTGCGGTAATCATGCAGCCTTCGGATATTGAACTTTTGCGTGGCGCTCCCGAGGTTCGTAGGCATTGGCTTGATGAAATCCTGTGCTATCGATCTGCGGCGAACACGACGGTCCTGCGTCGCTATAAGCGTGTTCTGCAGCAGCGTAACCAGTGGCTGAAGCAGTACAAGAAGGGTGGTGCCGATGCCGCTGTGGGCGGCGAGGCTCTCTTTAGGGTGCTTACAGAACAGCTTATTGATTTGGGCGCCAAACTTTGGGCGGCAAGACTTGCCTTGGCTGCGGAAGTGTCCCCGATTATAACCAGCTACTACCGTAAACTTTCCGGCGGTGTGGACGAAATTACCTGCGCCTACAAGAGTTCTATCCTGAAGGAGTTGGACGCGTTGGACGGTGCCGACTTTTTGGGGAATGACGAACTTGACGAGATGGGCGCTGGGATGCCTGCGGGAACGGAAGACAGTTCTGTTCCGCAGTCTGCGGCGGATGCTGAAGTGGTTGACGAGGCGGTGCTTCGTGATGCGTTTGCCCGTAAGCTTGCTGGCCTGGAATTTGTGGAGCGCTTGCAGGGACAGACCATGGCCGGACCCCATCGAGATGACCTTGGTGTGTGTATCGGAGGTTACGAGATGCGCTCTGTGGGTTCCCAGGGGCAGTGCCGTTCTGCGGCGGTTGCAATGCGCTTTGCGGCGGTGGATGTGGCGTCACGCTACTTGAGCAAGCCGATCCTGCTGCTGGACGATATCTTTGCTGAACTTGACGTTCACAGGCGTGACGCCGTGGCGTCGCTCATTCGTGAAAAACAATGCCAGGTGGTGATCGCGACGCCGCAAATCGAGGATTTGCCATTCACCGCCGACGCGGAAATTCAATTGCATTAAAAAGGTTCCTTCGCCAGGGAACGCCCAAAAAGAAAAGCCCGCGGCACTTGCCACGGACTTTTTCTAAAGCTTTTGCTCGGTATTAACCGACTGCTACCTTACTTTTTAAGAAGGTCGCGGATTTCGGTGAGGAGCTTTTCTTCTGCGGACGGTTCAGGAGGAGCCGGCGGTGCAGGAGGTTCAGCAGGAGCTTCTTCAGCCTTGCGCATGTTCTGCATAAAGCCAAGGAACTTCTTCATGACGAGGAAGACGACGATTGCAACGATGAGGAAGTCAACGATGCCGCCGATGAAGTTGCCGTAAGGAATAGCAACGCCAGCATCGGTGGTGTAAACCAGTTCCTTGAGGCCGGCACCTGCGTCCTTGCCACCGCCCATAGCGATGATGGCGGTAACGCCCGGCATCACGATGTCGTTAACGAAGGAGGTTACGATTTTACCGAATGCACCACCGATGATAACACCGATAGCCATGTCGACGATATTGCCCTTGAATGCGAATGCCTTGAATTCTTCAAGAAGGCCTGTTGCTTTACCTTTGATACCCATGTTGGGCTCCTTTTGTTGAGTTTGGCTAAAAAATACATTAAACCTTGGGCTTTGCAAGTGGTATTTCTAAATTGTGTGCGCTATGTCATGGTTGATTCTTGCTCTTGCCTCTGCCTTTTTTCTGGGCTGCTACGATCTGGCGAAAAAGAAGTCCGTTCAGGACAACGCTGTACGCCCGGTTTTGTTCCTTTGCAGCGCATTTTACGCACTTTTGATGTCCCCGATTCTGTTGTCGGGACATTGTGAAAATTTACCTTTACAAAGCCACTTGCTTCTGGCGGGCAAGGCTGTCATCGTTGGCGGAAGCTGGATTCTTACATACAACGCATTGGCCCATTTGCCCTTGTCCATTGCAACTACAATTCGTGCGCTGGCGCCTGTGTTCACCATTTTCATCGCGGTGACTTTCATGGGGGAACGTCCCTTTGCCATGCAGTGGGCTGGCGTTGCCATTTGCGTTTGCTCCTATGTGGCGCTTTCCATGGCGGGCCGAAAGGAGATGGGACATTTCTTCAGTAACGGCTGGGTGATTTCCATGTTGCTAGGAACGGTGCTGGCGGCTTGCAGCGGCGTTTATGACAAATTCATTTTGCAGCGCATGGATTTTGAACCGTTGACGGTTCAGGTGTGGTTCAGCATCTACATGGCCCTTCTGCAGTTCGTTATTGCGGCGGTCACGTGGTTCCCGACTCGCACCAAGACCACTCCATTCCAGTTCCGCTGGACTTTCTTGCTGGTAGCGGTGCTGCTTATTGTGGCCGATCGCTGCTACTTCCTCGCGGTAAGCGATCCGGATGCCTTGATTTCCTTGATTACGGTGTTCCGCCGTTCCAGTGTGCTTATCGGCTTTGTGGCGGGTCTCCTGATCTTTAAGGAAAAGAAGAGTGCTCTCAAGTGGGTTGCCTTGTTTGGAATTATCACAGGTCTTTGCCTGATCGCTTTGGGCAAGGGCTAATGGTGGCTGACTTTTAGGTGACGCAAATGATTGGTATTACAGGTCAAATCGGTGCTGGAAAGTCCTTCGTGGGACAGATGCTGCGTGAGCGCGGTTTCAGTGTCCTTGACGCGGACTTGGCGGTTCATGAACTGTACCGTGACAACGCTGATTTGCGTTCCGCCATCGCAAAGGAATTCGGTGCTGAGACGCTGACCGCCGATGGGGTGAACCGCAAGTTTATTGCTGACTTGATTTTCAAGGATGGTGGGGCTCGTGTGCGCCTGGAAGCCCTTGTTTATCCGACGCTGACCGAGTATGTGATGCAACAGAATCCGGATTTCGTGGAAGCCGCCCTCTTTGAAAATGTCCCCGAATTGGTAAAAACCTTGGACGGAATTTGGGTGGTTGTGGCTTCTGAAGAAACCCGCTTCAATCGTCTTGTAAACCAGCGTGGCCTTTCTGCAGAAGATGCCCGCCGCCGCATGGATTTGCAAAGTGCAAAGAATGATGTCGAAACCTGGAAAAAGCTTTTCCCGGGTAAGGAAATTCGATTCATTGAAAATAACGACGGATCCGTTCCGAAAATTTGAATAAACGGAACTGGCCATCGAACGCCGTGACGTTTGAATAATGAAAAATGCAGTACTGTGGGAGTACTGCATTTTGTGTTTTATGGGGGATTGGAAGTAATCTCTTATCGGACCTGCTTGCCTCGCAAGTTGAAGTACTTCTTGACGCCGTTTGCGCCTGTGTATTCAACCTGGACCTTGTGGTCACGCATGATCAGATGCTTGCTTTCGCTCTGGATGTTATGCTTTCTGATGTTGTCCTTTGCGAAGGGAATACCCTGAAGGATGTCCACAGCGTAGTTGACGTTCGGCTTGGTGGTTACATCGTAGGGCTTGCCGGTCTTTGCGATTGCCTGAATGCTGCCGACCACGTATGCGAAAGGTGCGTTCCAGTTGATTGCCACTTCGTTGGTTGCGTAGCTGCAGGTGTTGTCGTAGTAGGACTTTGCTGCTGCACCCGGAACAATGAACTTCTTTGCACAGTCAGTTGCACCAGTGTTTGGACCGCCGGCCAACATACCGGGAACCGGAGCGTCGATGCCGTCAGCCTGGCTGGGGCGATGATGGGGGTTCATGATGGGATTTACACCGAAGCCGGTGAGGTAGGAAAGGTTCAGCGGGTTACGGCCGAGAACGTAGTCTACGATGCCTTGGGCTGCATTGAGGTACTTTTCTTCCTTGGTCAAGATGTAGGCGTGAATGAGGACCATGCCCTTGTTTGCTGCAGTACCGTTGGAACCCCAGTTGAAATCCTTGTTGACGAGAGCTACGCCGTAGCCGTTGTTGTCAAGGCTCTTCATGTATTCGTCGGCGGTGTTCACGATGATGGCGGTTGCGGTATCAACCATGGCCTTGTCGAAGATATCCGGGTTGGTGGCCAAGGAGAACATGCCCAGCATGTAGTTGTTCTGCCAGCTTTGAAGGCTTGCCTTCTTCTTGGAAATCGGCCATTTCTTGATTTCTTCGAGGACGTTTTCCTGCTTGTTAAGGCGGTACATTTCGATGAGGGTCCACAACTGAGTTGCCCATTCTACTGCGCCGGTGTAGGAACCGGTGGAAACACCTGCAGGCTGGACGTAGGCTTCATACTTGTTGAGCATGGCCCAGTGCTGAGCCTTTTCTGCAGCAGCAATACAGGTCTTGGAGAATTCTTCGTCGAAAGGCTTGTAGATTTCGGAAGCGAGGGTCATGACTGCGGCGAAGTTCCAGGTTGCTTCTACAGCCTTGCCGATGACGTAGCGCTGAGCGGTAGCCTTTTCCGGCATGATGGTGCCTGCGAATGCCTTGGTGGTCAGTTTGTGGAATACGCCACCGTCAGTATCCTGCATGGTGAGCATCCAGTCAAGGTTCCACTTGATTTCATCAAGAATATCGGGAATGTCGTTCTTACTTTCCGGAATATTCAGGTTCAAGGTCTTGAAGTATTCCTTGTTGTGCTGGTAAAGCTGCAAGAGGGTGTAGGTGGAAATGCCGGAGTTGACAATGTACTTGCCGTAGTCACCAGCGTCGTACCAACCCTTGGGGCTGCTGATGGTTGCGTCAAGATCGGTATGGCCGGTAGATTCGTGGTATTTTACAGCGGTATCAGGATGACCTGCTGCGCGAGCGTAGATGCCGGCATATTCTTCTTCGAGAGCGGTAGATGCGCGCTGGAAGTAGAAGAACTTGAGGGCACCCTTGGTTACGCCTTCAAGAGCGTCGTCTGCGATAACGATGGGATGGCCTATCTTTTCATCGCCAACGTAAGCCTGGTAGGTACCGGCGGTCTTCAGTTCGGAGAAATCGATGAGAGATGCAGCAGTGTCGCCTGCCGGTTCCCAAGTCTGGGCTTCGGGTGCGGTAACGGTCAAGACAGCCTTGCCGTCCTTATCTTTGAAAACCACATTTTTACCGGCAGCGTCAATGACGGCCATTTGCTTTTGACCGTTGGTCAAGAAACCAACCTGGTTCTGGAATGCGGTTGCAGCAAACAAGGAACTTGTTGCGATGGCGGAGGTTGCCAGAGCGGTTACGAATGTTTTAGAAAATTTCATTATATCACCCTTTTTTTGATTGTTCTAAATCTAGACCAAAAGAATGATTCACGGTATGGTGGCGGAAATAGAAAGTGTTTTCACTTGAAAACAGAACCCCGATTTGTTTACAAGTGTGTCCTTTATTTTGTGTAGTCTCGAATACTTGTTTTTATATTTCTTGCTATGGAACAACTCATCCATGAATTTGCCCAATTTTTACGACATCACTTGACCTCCATTTCTGTGGGGATTGTTGCCACGGTCTTGATGATCTACGGGTCGTATATCAATGGATTTTTCAAGAAAATTACGCGAAAAATGCCTTTTGTGGCCCGCTTTGCTCTTTTTATTGTGCTATGCTCGGCGGGATATGCGTTTATAAGTGCTATGTTAGTTCGTTTGTTTAAAATGTTCTTGCTGACCCAGGCGGATTTGCCCTTGATCGGAATTTTGTTCGGCACATTTATTTTGCTCGCAATTCTGGCTTACCGCGGAAAAGAAGTTTAGATAAGGAGATTCCTATGGAACAAACTGTCGTTGATTCATGGATCTTTGCCCAGGGCACCTTCTGGGCTCTAGTTCCTCCCATTGTCGCTATTGTCCTTGCCTTGATTACCAAGGAAGTTTATTCTTCCTTGTTCCTTGGCGTGGTCATGGGCGGCTTGTTCATTAGCCAGGGAAGTTTCCCTGCGTTCCTGGATGCTGTTTTCAAGGATGGCATGATCAAGCAGGTTACCGATGCGGGTAACGTTGGTATTTTATTCTTCCTGGTGATTCTCGGAACTATGGTTGCCTTGATGAACAAGGCGGGCGGTTCTGCCGCGTTTGGTAACTGGGCCAAGAAACATATCAAGACAAAGGTGGGGGCGCAGATTGCTACCGTTTGCCTGGGTATCTTGATTTTTGTGGATGACTATTTCAACTGCCTTACCGTGGGTAGCGTGATGCGTCCGGTAACAGACAAGTTCAAGGTGAGTCACGAAAAGTTGGCTTACCTGATTGACTCTACTGCTGCTCCCATTTGCATTATTGCGCCGATCAGTTCCTGGGCTGCTGCGGTGACGGGCTTTGTGGATGGTGAAGATGGTCTCGGACTTTTCGTGAAGGCTATTCCCTTCAACTTCTATGCCCTCTTTACTTTGGTGGCCATGTTCGCGTTGATTTTGCTGAATGTGGAATTTGGCCCTATGCGCCGTTATGAAGATGCGGAAAAGGTTTTGGATGCCCAGATGAAGGAAGTCCGCAAGCCCGAAGGAAAGGGCGGCGTTATTGATCTTGTTTTCCCCATTGTGTGCCTGATTGTTTTCTGCGTTATTGGAATGATTTACACCGGCGGATTCTTCTCCAGCGGTGATGCCCACAAGGGCTTTATTCAGGCTTTCGCCGACTGCAATGCCTCTGTTGGCTTAGTGCTGGGTAGCTTTGCCGCCTTCCTGCTGACTGTCCTTTGGTACTTGTGCCGCAAGGTTCTTAGCTTTAACAAGTGCCTGGAATGCTTGCCCGATGGTTTCAAGGCCATGGTGCCCGCTATCTTGATCTTGACTCTGGCATGGAGCTTGAAGGGTACTACCGATGCTCTGGGCGCCAAGGAATTTGTAGCTGGCATTGTTTCCAGCAGCGCTACAGGATTTATGAATTTCATGCCGGCACTGATTTTCTTGATTGCCATTTTCCTGGCTTTTGCAACAGGAACTTCCTGGGGCACTTTCGGAATCTTGATTCCTATTGTGGTAGCAGCCTTTAGTGGCGTAGATTACCAGTTGATGGTGATTTCCATTTCTGCTTGCATGGCTGGCGCTGTTTGCGGCGACCATATTTCACCCATTTCCGATACCACCATTATGGCTAGCGCTGGAGCCCAATGTAATCACGTGAACCATGTGAACACCCAGCTGCCCTATGCGCTGAGCGTGGCAGGGATCAGCTTTATTTCCTTTATTGTGGCTGGTGTTACCCGTAGCGCAGTACTTTCCCTTGCCTTGGGTGTGGTGCTGATTGTGGGTGGCCTCTTCATTATGAAGAAGAAAAAGGTGTACTTTAATCCTTTGAAGAAGAAGGATTGATTTGGGCCAGTACAATGGCCACGGCCATGATAATGCAGCCTAAGGCTTCTTGAGTGTTGAGGCGTTCCCCAAGAACGACCCAGCCGGCAAGAACAGCGAATACAGATTCCAAGCTCATCAGTAGCGATGCTACGGTGGGCTTTATTTTATTCTGGGCTACAATTTGCAGGGTGAATGCGACGCCACTTGAAAGAACTGCGGCGTACAGCAGCGGAATCCATGCGTTAACATGGGTGTATATTTCTACGGCGCTGGCTAGGCCCGCAGCGGAACATTTCATGTCTACAAAGAACATGGGGAAGGCGCTCAAAACGCAGGCCACCAAACATTGAATTGCAGAAAGTCGAACGTTGTCTACCTCGGTTCCGTACTTGTCCACAATGAGAATCTGGGTGGCGAAGGACAACGCACAAAGAAGCAGTACGCCGTCAGAAAGCTGAATGGAAAATCCTTCCTTGATGCAAAGAAGATAAAGGCCGACTACGGTCAATCCGACGCAAATCCAATTCTTTGCAGAAATCTTTTTCCCGATCAATACGCTTAGAACAGGAACCAGTACGATGTAGCAGGTGGTCAAGAATCCGGACTTGCCGGCGGATGTCCCCAGGTACAGTCCCAACTGCTGAAAGTTTGTTCCGAAGGCCAGGGCGATGCCGCAAAGAATGCCTGCCTTCCAAAGCTTCTTTGTGTCTGCAGAATTCTTGGGCTTGCGCGGGCTCTTGCCTGCAAAATCCAGAATTCGGGCCAGGCCAAACAGCAAGAATGTGGCGATGAAGTTGCGGACACAGGTGAAAACAAAAGGACCTGCACTGTTGCCTTCTGCTTGGGCAACAAAGGTGGTGCCCCAGATAAAAGCTGCAAGAACCAATAAGAAACTGTAACCTAAATTCGCCATGGCCCATATATAGCAAATACCTTGTTTGTAAACATTTTTTATTTGTAAATAAAGGTGGGGTTATGTAAAAAGAAAGTGGAAACCCTTTGCTTGAAAAGCGGGGTTTTATACTTTTGTTTTCGGTGTGTGGAGGAGGATAGTATGCCCGGTAAATCGGCACTGTTTTTTTCCCTTTGCGCAGGCTTGGCTCTGAGTGTTTCAGCTACCGCTGCGTCAGTTACTCCCGCAACTCCAGTCTTGGACGAGGCGGACAATTGCTACCAAATTTCCAACGCAGCTGAATTGTACGGCTTTGCTGCCATTGTTAACGGCACTAATGGCAATACCAAGAATATGGCTGCCTGCGGTAAGCTTACCCAGGATGTTGTTATAAACGAGAACGTTCTTGATGCTGACGGCTCTGTGAACGCAACGGATTCTGCAAGCTTCGCAAAATGGACTCCCATTGATACTTTGTCTGGCGTGTTCGATGGTCAGGGCCATAAGATTTCGGGCCTTTATTATTATAAATCTAATGCGAACTCCGTCGGCTTTATTAATGTATTGACTGGCGGCACGGAAGAGTCTCCTGTCGTAGTGAAAAACCTTGAAATTGCGGGTTCATATTTCGGTGCTAGAGACCAGATAGGTGGCTTTGCCCATTCCGCCCAATATGGCGTTATCCAGATTTACAACTGCGTATTCTCTAGTACAATCGAAGGAAGGTATGTGCATGGAGGCATTGTGGC
Organism: Fibrobacter sp.; assembly: GCA_024399065.1. Classification (NCBI taxonomy): domain Bacteria; kingdom Pseudomonadati; phylum Fibrobacterota; class Fibrobacteria; order Fibrobacterales; family Fibrobacteraceae; genus Fibrobacter; species Fibrobacter sp. The sequence continues at coordinate 40,871 of JAKSIB010000004.1, forward strand.
TCGTGCAAATACAAATTCCAAGCTTTATGTAGACAATTGCCTGTTTAACGGAAAAATTTCTGGCGAGACCAATACAGGGGGCCTTGTCGGACAAACTTTGGGTGGCTCCCTTTTCCTGAACAATAGTGTGGCCGTGGGTACTGTGATTTACACAGGAACTGGCTCTGCACTGACCAGGGGCGTGAATGTTCTTTTTGGAGACAAGTACAGCGGCTCTGCGGTCATCGAAAACTGCTTCTATCTGGAATCCGCGGCTATCAATGAAATTGGCGGTACAGCAGTAACGGCAGCCCAGCTGGCCGATGGCTCTGTCACCAAGGCATTACGAATTTACCAGGATCTCAATCGCGGTGTAGATGGTTCCGTTTGGGGTCAGAAAGTGGGCACGGATGCATATCCCATACTGAGTGGAAAATTGGAAGGTTACACTGGAACTACCGCAAGCATTGTTTTCCATACTTACTCCGGTGACGAAACCGTTTACGCTTCCGAGTATGTTCCTGGTTACAAGGTTGTTCTTCCTAAGGCTTATCGCGAGGGCTACCAGTTTATGGGCTGGTTCGCCAACAGTAGTTTTGGCGGGTCCGTAATGACCGAAATTCCTCCCAATGCTTCGGGCAAGCAGGAATTTTGGGCAAAGTTTGCCAAAATCTACAAGGTGACTTTGAATGTAGAAGACGGAACAATTGATTCTGCCAATGTTTCCGCATACACCGAAGGCATTGGTGCAGCCCTTCCTAAGAAGGTCCGCCGTTCTGGCTACATGTTCAGGGGCTGGATTCTTGATGGTGATGCCAGCGAAACCTTTGTGGATTCCATTACGACAAAGATGTCCGGTGACTTGAAGTTCAACGCTTCTTGGTTTGAGGTGAAGGCTCCTTCCAAGAATTCTGATGGTTGCTACGAGATTTCCTCCTCCGCAGAACTTTATGGCTTTGCAGGTCTTATTAATGGCATTTATGGCATGACCAAGTCTACCGTAAATTGCGCTAAGCTTACTGCAGATATCGAAGTGAACAAGAATGTCCTTAAGGCTGATGGAACCCTGGATTCATCAAAGATTGCATCCTTTGTTTCTTGGAATCCTATTGATGGCTTCTCTGGCAAGTTCGATGGTCAGGGTCATAAGATTTCTGGCCTTTATAGCGTGAGTAACGGAGCTAATGGAGGCTTGTTCGGATTAGTCAAGGGTGGCATTACCGTAAATCCAGTGATCGTTAAAAACGTGGGCCTGGTGGATTCCTATATCTATGGATCCTATTACACTGGTGGCTTGATTGGTGCAACGGATCAGAGTACCGTACTCCTCGTTGAAAACTGTTATAACGAGGCAAATGTTGTTGCTAACGGTACTGCTGCAGGAATTATTGGTTTCGTTCACTACTTGAGTGATGCGACCATTGTAAACTGCTATAACCTTGGAGCAATTCATAGTGCCGCCAGTTACAGCGCGGGTATCAACGCTCATCAGGGTAGTACTGTTACCCTGAAAATGGCGAACTGCTATAACCTGGGAACTATTACTTCTGGTTATTCTAGCTACCGTAGGATGCTGATTTATTCAAAACCCACCTACCTTACCATGGAAAACTGCTTCTATGACAAGGCTAAGGGCAATAAGGAAAATGGGGGCTTTGGCGCTACTCCGGAACAGTTTGAAAATGGTACTGTGGCAACAATGCTTCGTGAAGGAACTTTCGGAATCCATGATGGCTCAATCTGGGGTCAGGATGTAGGTTCCGATTCCTATCCCTTGTTCCGTAGTGCAATTTCTAATTCCAAGGCGGTGAAGCATGCGGTTACATTCCACACCTACGAAGGCGACAAGGTTTCGTATTTCGATACCTACGTTGAGGGCTTTTCCAAGGCTCTTCCGGTTACGAATCGTGAGGCATACTCTTTCAGAGGCTGGTTTGATAACGCTGAATTTACCGGCGTCAAGGTGGATTCCATTTTGGCTTCTGCCACCACAGATCAGGAATTTTGGGCAAAGTACGAAAGACTGTTTACTGTAACCTTGAATACAAACGGCGGTACCATTGTTTCTGACAACGTGACCGAATATGTAGAAGGGATTGGAGCAAAGCTTCCTAAGAACGTGACCCAGAATAACAAGGTGTTCATGGGCTGGTATACCGACGAAGAATTTTCTGGATCTCCTGTATCCAACATTTCTACGACAGACGAGGGTAACAAGACTTTCTATGCAAAGTGGATGACATTGAAGGTCCCTCAGCTGGAAGATGGCTGCTATGTCATTTCCGATGTGACGGAACTTTACGCCTACGCCGCCATGATTAACGGTACTAGTGGCTACAGCAAGACCCCGAACATTTGCGGTGCCTTGAGTAGGGATATTGTGGTGAACGAAAATGTGTTGAAGGAAGATGGATCCCTTGATTCTGCCCGTGCTGACCAGCATGTTCCTTGGAATCCCTTGGATAACATCACCAATTCCTTTGATGGCCGTGGCCATACTATTTCTGGCTTGTATATCAATGATCGTTCAAGGAACTATCTGGGTTTCATTGGCCGCATAAATGGTGGTACAACCCTGAATCCTCTGGTTATCAAGAACTTGAATATCAAGGATTCCTATGTTGATGGCACAAACTATATAGGCGGTGTTGCTGCTTTGGTGCTTACTTCGAAAGTTGTAAAAATGGATAGTGTGAGCTTTGACGGTGTTATTGAAAATAGATACATTGCGGGTGGCTTGGTAGCTCAGAATAGTGGTACACTGGAAATCCGCAATAGCCAAACCTCTGGTTACTACGCCTATAACGATCCTACCGCTTACATCACGGACATTGGTGGCCTTGTTGGAACGAATAATTCAACCTTGTCTGTTGAAAATTGCAAGAACTTCGCAACTGTTGTAGGTAAAATCTATAATGGCGGCTTGGTTGGTGAAACGGGCACGTCCTTGACTATATCGGAAAGTTTCAACGAAGGTTCTGTTTTGGGCAACGGCTACAACGGTGGCCTTGTTGGTTACGTTTCTGGAGCTGTCAACATCATCAACTCCTACAATGCGGGAAAGATTGAATCTATTGATAATTATAACGGTGGAATTGTGGCTTACAATTCTGGTACACTCAACCTGATGCAGAGCTACAATGTTGCTCCGGTTTCCGGAAAGAGCTATATCGGTGGCTTGGTCGGTTATAACAATGTGACAATCAATGTAGCCAACAGCTATAATCTGGGCGCCGTTTCTGCAACTAACAGCTATGCTGCAGGCTTGTTGGGCTACGCCAATCAGGCTTCGGGCTATTTTGCCAGTTCTTATGTATTGAACAGTTATAGCATGGGTGAGGTCTCTGCAAAGAGCTATATGGATCCTGTCGCCAATGTGGCATTGAAAACGGGTGTAGATTTCCCGAAGAACTTTGTCAATAATTTCTACTTGGAAGTAGAAGGTGGCAAGGAAAGTTCTTTTGGTACAGCCAAGGAAAGGGTTGCCTTTACGGATACTTCCTTGACCAAGGAATTGCACGCCTATGTTCAAAAGGATGCCGATGGCGTTGCTGTAGAAGGCGGTGTCAATGGTCTTGTATGGGGGCAGGATTCCATTCCGATGCTTAATACCAAGGAATATTATGCTGTAGGCTTCGTGCTGAACGGCGGAACCTTGGAAGACGCTCCTAGGACTTACAAGACTGGTGATGAATTGTTGTTGCCCAATCCCACTCGCGAAGGTTACGAGTTTATGGGCTGGTTCAAGAATCCTGAATTCGGTAGCTCTGCCCAGGCTGTGACTAAGATTTATGAAACTGACTTTGGCAACAAGATGTTCTACGCCATGTGGAAAGTTCTTGAATATACCGTATTGGTTTCCGTTAATAACGAAAACGCAGGTTATGTCACTGGTTTGAAGAATGACGGCAAGTATAACTACGGTGAAATGGTGACGCTGAACGCCGTTGCCGCCAATGGCTACTACTTTACCGATTGGACGTCGGATGCGGAATCTTTCAAGTCCGAACAGATTACTTTCCACGTGAAGGGTAACGTGACCTTGGTTGCGAACTTCGAAAAAATTCCGGAGAGCTCTTCTAGTAGTTCCAGTGAAACGCCTGCTTCCAGCAGCAGTGAAAAGAAGGAGTCTATCGAAGTCGCTGGCACGGTGCCGCAGTTCGCCTTATCTGCAGTGGGCCTCGATATTCAGGTGGCTGGTGCTAGCGTTGGCAGTGCCTACGCAGTTCTCGATATGCAAGGTCGTATAATCGCATCTGGCCGAGTTTCCGCCTCCAACTTTAACATTGCCTTGGGACGCGTCGGGGCTTACCTTGTGCGCATAGGACCCCAGGTGAAAATGGTAAAGTTGAAGTAGTTTCCATCGCAAAAAAATCATCGAAAAAGGCCGTTTTTTGAATAAAACGGCCTTTTTCTGTTGAGAAAACCCGAAAAATTACAACGCGAAAATTGACAAAACTCACATTCTGAAGGCACTTTACTTTTATCTTCTTACAAAACGAACTTTTTTTGACCCTAGTTTGTATTTTCAGTTGCAGAAAAAAAAGACAACAGGAAGGTCTATATGAAATCACATGATGGATATATCTTGAAACAGACTCTTGTCTTCATGGCCATTGCAATTGCCCTTGGTCTTATCTACGGTTAGTTTGTTAAACAACTGAGAGAGAAAAAAGTCGGCGCTGTCATTTTGACGGCGTCGATTTTTTTTGATGGGGAACCGAGCAGGGGCTTCGTTGGGACTGCGCGGACTTTGCTGCAGAATTATGTTGTACGCAAAAAGGCAGGCTCTTTCGAGTCTGCCTTTTAAGCTGTCATGTCTAAGAAGGCCTGAACAGTCATGCTGCCCTTGGGCACACCTTCGGTGTGCTTCCCGCGACGGCTCGGTTATGGACAAATAAATTTGTCCGCAACACTCGCCTTAGGCGGTAATCGCCCTCCTTTCTCTTATTGACGGAGACGACGCCTTCGTTCATTTCCTTTTGGAGTGCTACGCACTCCCAACCGTGGCGGCTCGGCAATGCCCACGCAAGCGTGGTCGCTGCTCTCGCCTTGGACGGTTGTCACCAACGAAAAACGCAGGCTTTTCCAGCCTGCGTTTTGTAATTGGGTCACGTCATGATTAACGAACGACTTGTCTGTCTGCTTCTGTCATCTTGAGGAAGTCGGCGACAGACATTTGTCCCTTGTCACCTTCTTTTCTCTTGTTCACAGAGACAAGTCCTTCGTTCATTTCCTTTTCACCTACAATAATCTTATAGGGGATTTTCTGGAGTTCGCACTGACGGAACTTGTAGCCAAGCTTTTGACGCCTTCGGCGTCCGCGGCTGCGCCTCGGTCATCCCCGTCAAGCGAGGACAGGTGCCGAAAAGCAAGCTTTTCGTCGCGACACTCGGCTTGCACGCTTTTCCTTACCGATGCGGCGGTGGTCGCGCTTTTCGGCTTCTTCAAGGAACTTCAAATAGGTTTCCAGGCCTTCCTTGTCGGCAAAGCAGGTGCCGTACACGCGGGTCAGCTGGTCGCTGTTCTGGTCGCCGTGCCAGTATGCACCTGCGAGGGAGAGCAGCTTGAAGGACTTCAGCTTGCCAGTGCTGGGAACGTGGGGGCCTGCACAGAGGTCTTCCCAGTTCTTGCCCGGTTCGCCGTTTGCATAGAAACTCAGGGTGCCGTCGGCGCCTTCGCGAGCCAGAGCGCGCTGGGCGTTCCCGCACATATATGTGCGGTCGGGCTATATTGCAAGGCCACCCGTGCGCACCTGCGGCACGCCCGCGCGGCTCTTGCAACCAAGCCTCGCTCCGCGAGTCTTGTCCCCAAGGGGTCACTATCTCCCCTAAAGGGGGACCATGGCCCACTAAGCACTAAAGTGCTAAGTGGTTGCAGGCCTAACGCAAAACATCTTCATGCTTAAATTGATTCTTTTGAAAAAATTATATTTTCAGCGGAAATGAAAAGTTGTATATCGATAAAATTAGCGTTGATCATAACAGTCTTGGCCGCTTTTTGTCATGCCAGCGACGTATCTAATCGTTTTTTCAGGCTCGGTACTAGCATTGGCCTTTCCTACGATTTTTTGATCGGTAAAGAGGGAAATCTGATGGATTCCAAGGATTTCAATGGACCAGGTTTTCTGCTCGCAGTCAACACCATCTTTAATTTTCAGGATTTGCCGGCACTTCGCACAGGGCTAACATACAATGTTCGCTTACTCAAGAACGATGTTGGGTTCACAGACGAACTCCTTGACCGCGATACCTATGTAAAATACGAAACGGTCAGTTTAGGAATCCCCGTTCTTGCTCATTTCCAAACTCAAAGTCCATTTTACTTTGATGCAGGATTAACCTTCGCGTTCATCATAGACGCAAAGGAGGCTCATTATTGGACCAAAGGCAGCGCCTATGGCTTCGGAACAAAGTGGGATGGCGCGGGTCTTTCCTTTTGCGACATACAACTCACTGCAGGAACAGGAATCATACTCGGCAACCGCTTCGAATTGGGTTTGCAAACGTTATTCGGTTTAACAACTGTCTTGGATGCAAGCGAAATAAACGAGCGATATGATGACATCAGCGTGCATCTATTGTCATTTAGCGTAGCACTCGGCTACTATTTCATCTAGCGAAACCAGGAAAAAATTGTTTTGGCTTGACAAAACTGTCTTCTCGCTTTTGGGATTGAGCCATCTTTTTCTGAGCTTCTTCATCGGTGTCATAGGACCAGACTGAAGACAATCCGCAAATACTGCGGTTGCCCCGGTGGTTGCTTTCATGGGCAAAAGCTAGACCTGCAAGCAAAAGGATTACGGAAACAGGAAGCGACAGACATTTCATAAACGACTTTTTTATCAAATCATTTAAATTTCGTTGTCATGTCAAGTGTGTCGCCACGGCCATATTCATCGCGATACACCAACTTCCAAGAAATAGTCGTATCGCGAAAAGACTTTGACGTATTGTTGTATAGAACATATTGTATTTGTTTGGGTTCATTAGGCAAACTATAATAGAAGCAGGCTCCCCGATCATAAGCAATACGCGTTTCAGCTTTTGAAATCCCGCATTTCTCGGTTCCCGTGGAGTCCCGGTGTGCAAGCAAGCCAATAATTTGGCTGTAATCCGAGCGGTATGTTCCAAGCCTGTACTCATCTGTTTTCAACAAGGTTAAACTGTCGGGAAGCCCTACCGCTTCAAGAAAATAATTCGACGAATAATTAACCAGCAACTTGCAAGTTTCCCCTGACAATTCCGAGAAAAGACTCTTTACGGAATCGCGATTGAATTCTGAAATTTTGGCATAGGGTATGTAGTCCATTCGCGCATTCGGCCCAAAATTCAAATCCGCAACAGTCGTATCATATAAAGTATCTTTTTGCAAACAAGGAATTTCAACTTTATTAGAATCATAACAAATCTCTATATAGGACGTATGAAAAATGTTGCAATCCACATTTGTCACTTGGGTACACGAGAAAGTCGAATCACCGACATGGCAATTAGACGCGTTCCACACAGAAGTATCCCCCTGTGGCCCAAGGATGCGATACATTTGAACATGCTTTAACACATAATCGTCACCTTCTTCGACACTCGTTGCATCTGCATTACTAGATCCTGCCGAACATGCCGCCAGAACAGCAACCATACATAGCAGAAATAGGGTTTTATCAAAAGGACTTTTCATCAAAATAGCCTCCGAAGATCCACTCTCAGAAATATACCTAATTTGGCGGCGGCATGACGGAACCTCACAAAATCACGTTTATTGCTGTCGGACTTTTTATGAAACACATTTGTATCATATTTTAAATTCAGACGAAAAATTTGTAAAAAAACGCCGTTTTTATTACGTATTCGATATTTTTGTTTTATTTTTAAGAATATGAGGCCTATTACCGAATATCAGGATTACCGTGAGTATATGCGAGATTTCTATGCCGAGCGCAAGAGAAGTTCGTATTTCACTTGGCGAAAATTTGCAAGTCTCGCCGGATTCGCGTCGCCCGCATACTTGAAACTGGTAAGCGACGGGAAGACAACGCTCAGCAAACCGGGAATCGCAAAGGCCGCACGAGCCATGGGGCTTGAAGGATTTGACTACACCTATTTCGCTTTGCTTGTCAAATTCGGGAATGCAAAAAACGAGAGCGAGAAAGAAGCCGCACTCCAGGAAATTGAGCACGAAGCGCACATGAACAAGATTCGCGTCATCGACGCGGACGCATACCGCTATTACGAAAATCCTGCCTACCCGATTATTCGTGAACTCGCCCCCCTTATGCCAAACGCTTCGTTTGGAGAAATTGCGTCTAAAGTAAAACATGAAATTACGGTTGCACAAGTCCGCGACATACTCCAGTTTCTTGTCAAGGCAGATTTGCTCAAAAAGAATGACGACGGAACTTACGAGCAAACACAAAAAGCCGTCAAGGGTTCCAAGGAAACGATTCCCCTAGTCATCCGCACGATGAACCGAAAAATGTCCGAATTGGCGGTTCAGTCCATTGCCAAGGATTCCGTGGAAGAGCGCAATTTTTCAGGAATCACCATGGGGATAAACAAATCTGTTTATGACCGCATTACCAAGGAGATAGACATCTTCCGTAAAAAGATTATTGACATCGCAAACGAATGCCGAGATATTGATCAGGTCTATCAAATGAATTTGCAGGTGTTCCCCCTTACAGACAAGGCGACCACCTCGGATAAAAGGAGACGCAAATGAACACGACAAAACTCCTAATCGCATTATTGACAACTTTGTTCTGGGCGTGCTCCGAGACGCCGAACGAAGCGGGAACCACTGAAATCGAAAACACGATGGCGGGAAACCCCGGCGAGATTTCGGCACCGGATGACGGCGGCCTGGCATCAGAATCGTTCGCCTCGGATACGAAAAATGGACTGAAGTTAGGTTCATGCCTCGCTGGCTTGGGAGATTCACCCGTTTTGGCAAAGCGAGCCGCCAAAGCAGCAACCTTCGCAGAAGACTCTTCCAATGTTTTTCCCATGGTGTATATCCTTAATGATTTGCCCAAAGCGTATATCCTTAACGACGGCAACGGAAATTACCAGGTATTCGTCTTGAAAGTGATGGACCTCTGCTATGTCGAGGCGGATCTCCTGACAAAACGTTCAGGCGACACCTTGGAAATCGAATATGGCCCCGACCGTGTGGAATCGACATGCATGTGCTATAGCGACCACTGGTTCGATATTGCCCCCGAAAACAAGGACATCAGGTATTTCAAGTTCAGCGGAAAAATCTACGAAATTGACCCCGGCCCCGCTCCAGGACCTTCGAAAAAAGTAAAAAAAGCAGACGAAGGCCCTGAACTGACAGATGCCCGAGACGGACAAGTTTACAAGACGATTCAACTCGGCGAACAGACCTGGATGGCCGAAAATCTCAACTTTGAAATTGAAGATGGTGTCCAAAGTTGGTGCAACGGAAACAAAGGCGAAAACTGCGATAAGTACGGTCGTCTATACACACTCGCCGCCGCAAAGACAGCCTGCCCACCCGATTGGCACTTGCCTTCAGTTGATGAGTGGCCCACAAAGGGGAATGGTGGCTACTCGGCGTTTTACGCTTATGGCGTTGAGGGTTGGGGAAATGCAAAAGACGAATACGGGTTCGCAATTTTGCCCGCAGGGAACTATCAAGCAGAATTCCAAAATTATCTTGAGCCGGGCCTTTTAGCATTCTTTTGGACATCCACAATAGACAAACTCAATCATAATTGTCCTAAAATGATTCATGTTGGCGACGGTTCCGAAGGAATGGTAAGCGTCTGTAGCGACAACGAAAACGACGGATTATCAGTCCGCTGCGTAAAGGACTAGATTTACAATATTATATTACAACCTTGAAGAGGATGACGTTTTATGAAAAAGAGCCTAATTTACCTGATAGCCGTTTCTCTGTGGCTTCTGGCCTGTAGCGATTCGTCGTCGGAACCGCAAAAAGAAGAATACGATATAAGCGGATGCTGCTCCGGGGAATTGACTATCGAAAGAATCATTTCGATCAATAGTCTTGGAGATACCATAAACATACGAAATGGAGATTCCACATATACAAATAAGGGCGTGTGCAATCCACCGCCTCCGAGTGTAATGACTTTCATGTGTGCGGAAACTCCGTTTAGATTTGTTGATTCTGTCGTTATAGATTCAAGCATTTCATCTTCTAGCGAACCACTTTCTTCATCTTCGCTTCATAATTCCGATTCTATCCAAACACTGGAAGCATTTCTCGAAAAATACGACATAACAGACTATTCCTTTGATAAAAATGTTCTCGCTTACAACGAGACTTCCGGCTACTGCGATGCGTTGCAGAACACCTGCTTCGAAGCACCGGGCATAAGCGAGTTCAGAACATTAGGGCTGCACAGGTTCGAGGCAAACGACATCACTGCATTGACGACAATTTTTCCGCACGCTGCGGCAGCGATGAACAATAAAATCGAGGGGTGTCCGCTTTATGTGCTGAACATCAGCGACACTTCGCCCGCAATCCACATTCTCACCAACATCACGAAAGACACCATCACCATCGTAAATATCAGCGACGAGTGCGCCTATGAGCCGAGACCCTTCGACATGAATGTCGGATTCTTGTTCACCTATTGCGACGAACTTTCCGAAAATCCCGAAGTCGTCACCACACAAGTGTTTGACGACAAAATGGAATGCGGAACAATTGAATACGCGGAATGCATAAGCGAAAGACTCTAAAAATCAACCTAATCTATGGCGGGGGGCAAAATATAAACGGATGCACAGCCCTCATGATAATAAGCCAAAAGATTTTTTGCTGCGAAACAGAGCCAACTAACTTTAGTCCTTCAGACACCGAACAGACCTGGCTGAGTCCAGAACCAAACCTCGTTTAGCGAGTCTTGTCCCCAAGGGGTCACTATCCCTAACGCAAAAAGGCGAAACCCGACTTGGATTTCGCCTGCTAAAAAGAGAATTCGATTCCTATTCCGAATAAGTCCACTTAACAAGAGTCGTGTCCGCACCGGCCTTGATAAGAATGTCAGTGAACTTCTTTTGAAGATCCGTTTGATTCCAATGACCAAAATTACAATAGTCCAATTCTACCATATCGCTTGATTTTTGATTTACGGAATAACCACGATCAATTAAATCTTGGAAATAAAACAATTGATCTTCTTCCGACAAAAATGTAAGAGCATTACTCATCTGGCTGCATAATTCGTGTAAAATGGAATAATCCCCGTTCACGTTATACCGAACACTATCTATATCGGAAATTAAAGGGAGTAGTTCGTAATACCATTTTCTTGCGACTTGGCTACCAAATTTTCCATCCATTCCATTTGCAATGGTGCGATAAACCGTTTCTCCACTAATTGGATAACCATTGTTCATTGCGTATCGGACAAGGTTTGTATCACCAGCCCACATAGCTTCTGTCGTAAATCCATTGCCAAGATTCCTGGCCACAGAATCCATACCATTATCTATTAGATAATAGATAATGGAATCCGCGTCAGTTGTCCAAATCAAATCTAAAATGACAATTTGGTCTGCATGGGCGTTTGTGTCATATAGGCTCATATCTAATGAAGCACAATTCTCTATACTTTTTTTTAATTCAGTTAAATTAGAATCTTGAATAGCCCTCCACAAGGAGGAATCTTTGACAAATTCATCACAATTCTCATTCAATTGCAATGGATACTGCTTTTCGTTGTTTGCACTTGAGGAATCATCGGAACATGCGGTAAATAAGGCTATCAAACCAAATAAAAGAATGAACTTTTTCATTTGCAACTTCCAATTTTCGTGAATTGATCGTAATCAATTTTTTTGAGTTTGCCTATCCTTCAAATAATTTTAGGGACAAGAATTCTTTCTCTTTTCTATGACGAATGGATGGGACTAGTTCCGTGAGAATCAAATCATTTACACAGACTTTTCCTGAATCAATTAGTGAGTCTAAATGCGTGGAATTGATTCCGTTGTGAAAATAATCTATCCATACAGAAGTATCGACAAGAACCATTAAATTCGTCCTCGCATAGAATCCATATCAATGTCGAGGTCGACTTTCCCTTTAAACTTTTTTAATCCTGCGATGGATTTTGTTTTCAGCAGATTTTCCAAAGCGAAAACAACCACATCATCTTTTGATGTGATTTTGGTAACGACCATAGCTTCTTCAAGAAGTCTCTCGGGAATTTCTAGAGTGGCAACCATAAGTACCTCGCTTTCTTTCGCTTTAATATACATATATAGGACACAAAAGTCAAATGACGAAGGTTTGGCTTTCACGGACAAATCAAAAAAGGCAGGCTCTTTCGAGTCTGCCTTTTTAATGCTAGATCCTTCGACTTCGTGCTTACGCACTTCGCTCAGGATGACACCTTCGGGGTCAATTAGCGAACAACCTTGCGGTCGTCTTCGGTCATTTCCAGGAACTGAGCGACGGTCATCTGACCCTTGTCACCTTCCTTACGCTTGTTGACGGAAACCTTGCCTTCGGCCATTTCCTTCTCGCCAACGATGATCTTGTACGGAACCTTCTGGAGTTCGCACTGACGGAACTTGTAGCCAAGCTTTTCGTTGGATTCGTCGATGTCGCAGCGGACGCCGGCGTTCACCAGTTCGCGTTCCACCTTGTGGGCGTATTCAGCGAACTTTTCGGAGATGGGGAGGACGCGTGCCTGGACCGGAGCCAACCACAGCGGGAAATCGCCCATGAATTCTTCAATAAGAATACCGAGGAAGCGTTCGATGGAACCCACGGCTGCGCGGTGCAGCATAACGGGGATGTGCTTCTGGTTGTCCTTACCCACATATTCAGCACCAAGGCGCTGGGGCAGGTTGAAGTCCACCTGGATGGTACCGCACTGCCAATCACGGCCGAGGGAATCCTTCAGGGTGAATTCAAGCTTCGGGCCGTAGAAGGCGCCTTCGCCCGGGTTCAAGATGTAGTCGAGGCCAGCAAGCTTTGTGGCTTCTTCGAGAGCGGCTTCAGCCTTGTCCCAAAGTTCGTCGGAACCCACGCGGCGTTCCGGACGGGTGGAGAACTTCACCACGATGGAATCGAAACCGAAGTCGTGGTAGATTTCCTTGACGAGAGCGCAGAAGTCAGCCACTTCGGAAGCGATCTGTTCTTCGGTACAGAAGATATGAGCGTCATCCTGCACGAAGCCGCGGACACGCATCAAACCGTGCATGGTACCGGCAGGTTCGTAACGGTGGCACTTACCGAATTCAGCAAGACGCATCGGAAGATCACGCCAGCTACGGAGGCCGGTGTTGAAGATCTGAATGTGGCAGGGGCAGTTCATGGGCTTCACAGCCATTTCAACGTCGCCAGCCATGGTCTTGAACATGTTTTCGTTGTACTTGTCGGCGTGACCGGACTTGATCCACAAAGTCTTGTTCACGATTTCCGGAGTAATCACTTCCAGGTAGCCACGACGGTCGATCTTACCACGGATGTAGTCCTTGAGGGCGTTCACCATCTTGGTGCCGTTGGGGTGCCAGAACACCATGCCAGGAGAATGGTCTTCGATGTGGTACAGATCCATTTCCTTACCGATGCGGCGGTGGTCGCGCTTTTCAGCTTCTTCAAGGAACTTCAAATAGGTTTCCAGGCCTTCCTTGTCGGCAAAGCAGGTGCCGTACACGCGGGTCAGCTGGTCGCTGTTCTGGTCGCCGTGCCAGTATGCACCTGCGAGGGAGAGCAGCTTGAAGGACTTCAGCTTGCCAGTGCTGGGAACGTGGGGGCCTGCACAGAGGTCTTCCCAGTTCTTGCCCGGTTCGCCGTTTGCATAGAAACTCAGGGTGCCGTCGGCGCCTTCGCGAGCCAGAGCGCGCTGGGCGTTCCCGCACATATATGTGCGGTCGGGCTATATTGCAAGGCCACCCGTGCGCACCTGCGGCACGCCCGCGCGGCTCTTGCAACCAAGCCTCGCTCCGCGAGTCTTGTCCCCAAGGGGTCACTATCCCTAACGCAAATACTAAAAATTTACATTTATCTTACAATTTTTATGTATATTTCAAATAAAACTGGATAATATTATGAAATTTTATAAATTACGCAGTTTCATTCTCTGCCTTCTTTTGGTAAATCTTGCTTTTGCAACCTCGCCGTCAGTCAAGTTATTGAGTGAACGGCATCGCACCGAATGGAACTGGGTTGAATATCGACTAGCTCTAACGAATCTTTCTAATTCAACCCTAGCAAATCCAACAATTCGCTATTTTGCAGAAAATCCAAAAATTCAATACTGCAAAGCACATCCAAACGATGTTAGTTGTGCAGGAATGCAATTCAACAGTTTTGAAGTTGATTCCACACTTAGAACAGTCGTAGACGATTTCACTATAGTTGATTCCGTCAAACCCCAGTTTTATTACAACTCCAAATACACTGTTATTTCACTTAAATTCTTTGGCAACATCCCATCGCAGGCAACTTCTACAATAAACTTCAGAATCATGAGGGACCAATATCCAGCATGGGATTGCTCGCATGATTATTCATTCCAACAAAACGCAAATGTTCAAGAAGAACATTACAAGATGGCAGTCTATGATTCTGATGGAAAAATTTTATGGGGAAGCGATCCATTTGCTTTACAACATGATACAACCAATATATATTGGCAAGATCGCTCTGGAACAAAAGTCATTTCTCAATATGATGGACTTGATTCAGCACGAACTATAGAAGGGCGTTTTTGGTTACTTAAAGGGGCTCCTTTAAGTTTTGACGAAAGGCTTTCCTTAGACAGTTTAGGAGTAAAACTTCTCGAGACAGCTCGTTACCAAAATAAGGGCCTTCACTTGTTAAAAGCCAAAATCCCTATAAAAAAGAAAACGCTAAATGCACTTCTCTCTAATTTCTTTAATGCGTTTGTTGTGGATGATACCACACAAATTTCGTTAATCAAGACTCCTACAGATTTATATCAGGAAACATATATATGTGATGAAAGTGATTCTTGCTCAACGACTATAAGTGAACGAGCTGCATTTAATATGTCTATTGAATGTTGGCCTGATTTGCATATTGTTGACTGTAAAAACATCGCTTTACAATGTGGCGGAGACAGCATCTATATTGATCGTGATATTATTTTGGCGAAAATTCAAAGGACATCAATTCAGTGTTTAGCAAACCATAATGATGTGAGATTCATGCATTTACGCAGAACAGAGCCTCTCGACACCTATAATGGGCGTACAAATATTAATATTGAAACCCTACAATTTTCTGAGCCTAAATGGCAACAGGCTTTATTGATGCCTGAAATGACAGCAGATTGGTTACTAGGTGCTAAATATACAGGAGAAGGAATTGTTGTTGACGTTCACGACGATCCTATAGACTTCGCACACCCAGGATTCAAGGAAATCAATTCTTATGGAGCTGATATTCCTAGACAAGCTATTGGATTTGATGATGCTAGGTCCGTAATTGACGAAAAAGGCGTTATTCATGGGCATGGAACTCATGTAGCAGGAATTATTGGAGGGAACGGAAGACTATCAGAAACATTTAAATCGGCAAGCCTTTATCAATATAGAGGTGTTGCCCCAAAGGTAAAATTTCATGCCCAGCTCAATAGTTTTGAAAATGAACGGGGAAACGTCGCCAATCACTCCCATGCTCTGCTAGAAGAAATTCTCCCAGCAGAAGAAAGAGATAGTGAAGGCGAGATATTAAAACTATACCAATACTATTATGGCACAAAATCAGCCTCACTTGATAGAAATATCTTCTACAATTTCACAAAAATTACCGATAGAGGCGACAATCTAATCAAAACTATAGTTGCAACAGTTGGGAATGCCGCTTATTACTTATTAGAATCAGGCGGCGTAAGGTCATATTCGGAATATACTTATGGATGGCAATGGGGGTATCATTCTGTCACCGACAATGCAAAAAATCAAATTTTAGTAGGTTCTTACAATAAACCTGATTTAAAATTGTCTCATTTTTCCAGTTTAGGACCAACTTGGGACGGACGAATAAAACCTGATATAATGGCCCCCGGAGATGGAAATAATGCGATTTTGGGGGTTGAAAGAAGTGGAATCATTTCTACAATTCCATTAGAAGGTGGGAACTGGTATGGTGCCAAGGCGGGAACATCTCAGGCGGCACCGTTTGTGACGGGCGTAGTAGCATTAATGTACCAAAAGTTCCAGCAAAAAACAGGAATCTCCCTAAACGAATATTCCATGCGCAACTCGACAACAAAGGCGTTGCTCATCCATTCTGCAATTGATATGAAAGGATCAGGAAGTGACTCGTACAAAAACAAAGACATTAATGCCCCAACGACTTATGGCGTTGGACCTGATTTTGCCACTGGCTGGGGGAGAATAGATGCAGAAGCAGCACTAAACCTAATTGAAGATTACGACATAAATTCTAAATCGTTTGCTAAATTTCGAGAATTTTCTATGTATAATGGAGTTCAAAAGCGCTGGAATATAAATGTTCCAAATGGGAAACCTTCGCTACGAACAACCATTGTATGGGATGATGCGCCCGGCAATCCAAATAAAGATAATTACACAGACCCTAAACTTGTGAATGATTTAGATTTATATCTTATATCGCCATCTGGCACCATTTATTACCCTTGGACTCTCAAGCCCTTGTCGACTACATACATAGATAACGATGGACGTGAATTTCCAAATAGGGAAATACAAGACCGAGTATCAGGATTAGAAAAAATTACTCTAGAAGAAGCAAGCACTTTGGCGAAGAATAGTTGCACTCCTTTCGATCCTAAAAAGATTTCAGAAAGTTGTTTTGATAGACTGAATAATGTAGAAGTTGTCGATATAAATAATCCTGATCCAGGCATATGGCAGGTTGTGGTAAAGGGATACAGAGTTGAAACCGGAAATAGCCCCGATGGAAGAGCTCAAATAGCTTCCATCGTCAGTGATTTTCCATTAATAGAAGCAACAAGTAACGGTAATCACCCATATACTGCAAACACGCAAACATCTGAAATAATTGATCTCGAAGTGGGATGTAATCAAATCAACTGTTATCTGGAAAATTATGTAACTTTCGGACCTGAAACATCTCTAGGAGAAGGAGACCATATATATCTTTACGATGGTTGGAATCGGCTTGTTGGAAGTTATACGGGAAATTCGTTAGCGAATCAACGAGTTCTTGTAACTACAAGGTTCTTGCAGATTGTTCTTGATAGCGACAATGATTTAAGTCAAGGTTGGGGCTACTCCATAAGTAATATAGAACATGTTCCATATGGAGTCTTGCAAGTTTTATTTTCTCCCTATAAAAAAGGAGAATAGAATGAAGAAAATCGCATTGACCATTCTATTCTCTCTAGTTTTAGTTCAAGCAAGGACTTGGAATACATTCACTTCTATGGAATGTGATGCTTTTTACGCTTTTATTCACGATTCCCTTGCTCAAATAAATTTTATTCAAGGTGGCCCAGAGTTTGGTTTTTCAGTAAAATGCATTGAAAATGGTTTTGACGATACATTTCCTATAACAGATTCTATCGGCAACATTGTCGATTGGGAAGAAAAACGTGTTCCTGTCACTGGTTTCTCTATTCATTTTTTCAATGAATCAAATCCGACGGAAGACTCATTATGGGCAAGGCATCTTAACACATGGGATACCTTCGATACAATTGATGTGAAAGATTACGTACTATTTAATAACGACTCGATTTCGTTCGATTCCATTTATCGGAAGGACTTGCAATCGTCCAGCGACTTCCTAATATTGTATAAAGGGGTAAATTATAATGCATTTTGCCATGTCAAATCAGGTTTATGTACAGGGAAGTATTCAATTTTTTGTCAATACCAAGACGATGGTAGTCTTAATTTCGATACAATTCCAAATATTCCTTCTGATTGCAATTATTTGAACAAAATTGTTTCAACAAGGTATAAAAAAAATGTGAAAATGCAAAATTATATTCCATGTAAAGTTGATGGAACAATCATCGACAAGAGTTCATCAACTATTATTATAAAAAACAATCAACCAACGCTCCAACTAAAAAGGAAATCATTAAAATGAAAAAGCTGGCTCTAACTCTTCTCGCTGGCGCAGCCATTTCCTTCGCTGCAGAACATTGTAACGACGGAACATCCAATATGCAGATTCCACTTGGATCGTGCTACAATGACGGCTACGTTTGTCTAATTTCCACCGAATCATCCGGAGCAGTTCGTTTTTATCTTGGAAAAACTTCTAGTTGTCAGACTTTTGAAACTACTGGATTTACAACACACCCTTATTATGACAACGGCACCCTTAACACAACTGTCTCCGACAACTCTTTAAGGCCTCTTCTCGTTGAGGATGCGATGGACAATGTTGGCGCATTAGGAGTCGCTGTAAACACAGCGTTCATCATCAACGCCTTCAACGAAAAGTTAAAAGTTCGTGTTATTTACCACCGTGTTGGAAACGTAGCTGATTTAAACAGCGTTAGATTGCAAGGAATTAGTAAAATTCCGTAATCATAATCATTTTACCTATTCCCTTTGGCTCGGTTGTGCGACTTGCAGTGCATTTCGCAGTTGGCGCGGTCGGTTGCGCCGCCTTTGCTCCATGCGGTTACGTGGTCGGCGTCCATTTCGGCAGGTTTCCAGATTTTGTTCTTGTTGGCATTTTTCGACGAACGGTATAATGCGTCGTACTTTGCGATTCTTTCGTATTCGGCGTTTTCGAACAAATTAGGTTTATAAATGAAAAATGCAGTCCCTTTCGAGCCTGCATTTTTTACAATGTTGGTAAGTTTATTCCATTTGCTTTTTAAGAAAAATAATTAGTTTTTGAGGCATCATCAACATGTGTGGAAGCATTTAGGCAGCCTTGCTAGATGATTCTCTCGATTCCGATTCCCATTCGTAGGCTATCTGTACATCTACATAGGAACAGCTCAGCATTATCAGCGACGGCGAATATCCCTATGTGTTCGTGGACGGAATCTACCTCAAGCGCAGCTGGGGCGGAGAAATGACAAGCGTCTCGGTACTTGTCGCCATCGGTGTCGCCGAGGACGGCTATCGCGAGATTCTCGGGGCCTGCGAGGGTGCGAGCGAGAGCAAGGAATGCTGGCGAAGTTTCCTTGTAAGCCTCAAGGAACGTGGCCTGAAGGGTGTCAGGCTCTTCACGTCGGACAAGCACCTTGGTTTCCTGGAATCAGCCTCGGAGGTCTTTCCCGACGCCAAGTGGCAACGCTGTACGGTGCACTTTTTCAGGAACCTGATGACCAAGATTCCCCGCAACAAACTGGCCACGGTCATGCCGCTGCTGAAGGCGACCTATGCCCAGGAAGACAAGGAAGCGACTCTAAAGAAGGTTATCGATGTGGAGCAGAAACTGCGGGACATGGGGCTGAAATCGGCGGCAGATCTCTATGCCAGAGGCGTCGGTGAAACCTTGACCTACCTGGACTTTCCGCACGAACATTGGCGAAGCATCAGGACCAACAACATACTTGAACGTCTCAACCGTGAAATCCGTCGCAGGACGCGGGTAGTAGGCTGCTTCCCGGATGGTGAATCGGCCTTGATGTTGGTCTGTGCAAGGCTTAGATACGTCGCTTCAAAAGACTGGGGCACCAAGCGATACCTGAATATGAAACACCTCTATGAACTTGAAAACCAAAGGGAAATTGAAACAGAATTGAAAAAAGCCAGGAAGAACCTGGCCTAGAATCTGATGTTGGAACAAACTATTTTTGCGAAAAACCCTTGACACTACCATCAAAAGACTGGGGCACCAAGCGATACCTGAATATGAAACACCTCTATGAACTTGAAAACCAAAGGGAAATTGAAACAGAATTGAAAAAAGCCAGGAAGAACCTGGCCTAGAATCTGATGTTGGAACAAACTATTTTTGCGAAAAACCCTTGACACTACCCTTCGGAATTTGGGCGTTCCCCCGGCTTTGCCGGGGTCGGGCTATATTTTAGGGGCTGTCGTCTGCGCTTCGCTTGTCGCCTGCCTCCTAAAACGGAGTCTTGCTTTGCAAGTCTCCGCCCGTGCAGGTAACTATCCTTAACGTAAAAAAGCGAAACCCAAATAGGATTTCGCTTGCAAAATTAATTTAAGGATTAAAGTGGACGTATTTAACAAGAGTTGTATCAGCACCTGCTTTTATTAGAATGTCCGAAAATTTTTTTTGAAGTTCTGTTTGATTCCAATATCCATATCTACAATAGTCTAGTTCAACCATGTCGTCTGATTTTTGATTTATGGAATATCCTCTATCAATTAAATCTTGGAAATAAAACAGTTGGTCTTCTTCTGATAAAAAGGTAAGGGTCCCCATCTGATCACAAAATTCGTGTAAGATAGAATAATTACCGCTTATGCTTTGTCGAATGCTGTCAACGTTTGGTATAAATGGGAGTAGCTCGTTGTACCATTTTCTTGCAATTTCACTTCCAAATTCACCATCCATTGCCTTTGTTATAGTGCGATAGACTGTTTCTCCATTTATCGGATATTCCTTACTTATTGCGTATCGAACAAGGTTCGTATCACCTGCCCACATGGCTTCCGTTGCAAATCCGTTCCCGAGATTTCTTGCCACGGAGTCCATACCGTTGTCTATAAGGTAATATATTGTTGAATCTGCACCAGTCTTCCAAATCAAATCCCATATGACTTCCTGGTTGGCATAAGAGGATGTGTCATATAGGTTCATGTCTAATGAAGCGCAGTTTTCGATACTCTTTTTCAGTGAGGCTAGATCACTGTCTTGAATTGCCTTCCACAAACTGGAGTCTGTAACAAATTTTTCGCAACCTTCATTTAATTGCAGTGAATTTTGTTTTTCGTTGTTTGCACTTGAGGAATCATCGGAACATGCGGTAAATAAGGCTATCAAACCAAATAAAAGAATGAACTTTTTCATTTGCAACTTCCAATTTTCGTGAATTGATCGTAATCAATTTTTTTGAGTTTGCCTATCCTTCAAATAATTTTAGGGACAAGAATTCTTTCATCAACGAAAAATGCTTGTCAAGGGAATACAGCGCCAAATCGTTCTGTATGGCATTTTGGGCGATCATTAAATCGGGAATACCGACTCGATTTACGCCATGTTTCAAGTTTTCGGTTTGCATAGAAATTAGGCTTGTCCAATCTATGCTCATTGAAACCTTGGGAACTTGCAAGAGCAAATGTTCCAGTTCTGTCTCTTTTCTATGACGAATGGATGGGACTAGTTCCGTGAGAATCAAATCATTTACACAGACTTTTCCTGAATCAATTAGTGAGTCTAAATGCGTGGAATTGATTCCGTTGTGAAAATAATCTATCCATACAGAAGTATCGACAAGAACCATTAAATTCGTCCTCGCATAGAATCCATATCAATGTCGAGGTCGACTTTCCCTTTAAACTTTTTTAATCCTGCGATGGATTTTGTTTTCAGCAGATTTTCCAAAGCGAAAACAACCACATCATCTTTTGATGTGATTTTGGTAACGACCATAGCTTCTTCAAGAAGTCTCTCGGGAATTTCTAGAGTGGCAACCATAAGTACCTCGCTTTCTTTCGCTTTAATATACATATATAGAACACAAAAGTCAAATGATGAAGGTTTGGCTTTCACGAACAAATAAAAAAGGCAGGCTCTTTCGAGTCTGCCTTTCAAGCTGTCATTGCGAGGGGCGAATGCCCCGCGGCAATCAAAGCGTTTTAACGAACAACCTTGCGGTCTTCTGCAGTCATTTCCAGGAACTGAGCGACGGTCATAGAACCCTTGTCACCTTCCTTACGCTTGTTCACAGAGACGACGCCTTCGTTCATTTCCTTTTGGAGTGCTACGCACTCCCAACCGTGGCGGCTCGGCAATGCCCACGCAAGCGTGGTCGCTGCTCTCGCCTTGGACGGTTGTCACCAACGAAAAACGCAGGCTTTTCCAGCCTGCGTTTTGTAATTGGGTCACGTCATGATTAACGAACGACTTGTCTGTCTGCTTCTGTCATCTTGAGGAAGTCGGCGACAGACATTTGTCCCTTGTCACCTTCTTTTCTCTTGTTCACAGAGACAAGTCCTTCGTTCATTTCCTTTTCACCTACAATAATCTTATAGGGGATTTTCTGGAGTTCGCACTGACGGAACTTGTAGCCCAGCTTTTCGTTGGATTCGTCGATGTCGCAGCGGACGCCGGCGTTCACCAGTTCGCGTTCCACCTTGTGGGCGTATTCAGCGAACTTTTCGGAGATGGGGAGGACGCGTGCCTGGACCGGAGCCAACCACAGCGGGAAATCGCCCATGAATTCTTCAATAAGAATACCGAGGAAGCGTTCGATGGAACCCACGGCTGCGCGGTGCAGCATAACGGGGATGTGCTTCTGGTTGTCCTTACCCACATATTCAGCACCAAGGCGCTGGGGCAGGTTGAAGTCCACCTGGATGGTACCGCACTGCCAATCACGGCCGAGGGAATCCTTCAGGGTGAATTCAAGCTTCGGGCCGTAGAAGGCGCCTTCGCCCGGGTTCAAGATGTAGTCGAGGCCTGCAAGCTTGGTGGCTTCTTCGAGAGCTGCTTCAGCCTTGTCCCAAAGTTCGTCGGAGCCTACGCGGCGTTCCGGACGGGTAGAGAACTTCACCACGATGGAATCGAAACCGAAGTCGTGGTAGATTTGACGCCTTCGGCGTCCGTGGCTGCGCTCGGTCATGCCAGTCTGCAAGCAGCCTGTCGCGACACTCGCTTGCACACTTTTCCTTCACGAGAGCGCAGAAGTCTGCCACTTCGCTGGCGATTATTTTGAGCGTTCCCCACTTCGTGGGTCGGGCTATATTCTGGGGGTGATCGGCTGCGCTTACGCTTGCCACTCACCTCCCAGAACCAAGCCTCGCTCCGCGAGTCTTGTCCCCAAGGGGTCACTATCCCTAACGCAGATGCCGAAATATTTTTCTGAATTTACAATTCTTCAACATAACAGAGAATATAGTATCGCTCTTTTTCTGTAAGCGGACCGTTTTTCTTCTTTACTTCTTTTATTATTGCGTTTTTGAATTTGTTGTTGAATTGTTTTAATAAGTATTCTTTGGCCTTTTTTGCCTTTTCATTACTATGAGGAATCCATATGTCTGCAATAATGACTGCATGTTTGGAATATCCTTTGGTTTCCTCATCAATATTAATATTCTTCCAGTTGTTTCTTATTCTTTTCAAATCAGATTCAACGGAATCAATTTTGTTTTTGCTGTTTATTCTTTTCGCTTCAACTAGATAAAGTTTTTTCGCTTTTCTACTTATAATTAGAGAATCAAAGTGTTCTTTCTTATTGGACTTACTATTTTCTATCGGAACTTCTTGCCATATAACTAAATCTTTTTCAGCGGCTATATTGTAGAAACAGCTGCAAAAATTAAAAGTTAGATTTCGTTCTGTAAACCCGGTAGAACCAAACGATGGATAGTAGTTATCCAATATTTTTTCATATCGTTCTACAGTCTTGTTTATTACTTTGTCTAAATTCATTATTTACTCCTTGATAATTACCATTAATAGCCTTCTGTGCAGTCAATTTTTTCTGTTCCGACCCGACCATCAGTACACTTGAAATATCCGACAAGCTCTCCCTTGCGGAATTTTCCTGATCCGGCTAACTTTCCATTCTCGAAATAGACCTTGGAAACTCCGTCCATTACGCCATCTTTGTAAGTGTTTGTTCTATACAGTTTTCCTGATGAGTAATAACCTTTTTGTATTCCGCTAACCTTACCGTACTTAAAAGGCGTTTCCCAATTAAGGACTCCGTTTTCATAGTATTGCTTTTTAATGCCCTCCTGCATATCATTTTTATAAGGCGTTTCAAAAAGCAATGAGCCACGTTGATAGAACTGTTTACCAAGACCGTCCCTTTTCCCTTTTATGAGCGGTAATGTATATTTAAGTTCCCCGGAGTCGTAAAATCCCTTTTCCACGCCAACTTCCACAGCATTCGTTCCATATTTATGTGTATATGGCGTAATTGCTTTTAGGTTTCCAGATTCATAGAACCAATTTTCTTGTAAGGAACTGTCACTTGTAGGCGATGGATAAATCATCCGAGAACGAACTGATCCGTCGTCGTAAAATCTCTTGAGGGAATCCAATTCCCATGCAATCCTTCTCTGTACATTTATTTCACGGGTCTCGGTTTTTCCGCCTACTTGTCTGCGAACCTGCACGGTGGCGACAGAACCGATTTCGCCCATCAGCAACCTATAAACCTCACTAAAGGTCCCCTGCGCCTTCTTTCCGTCTATGGACAGAAGTATGTCGTCATAACATAGTTTGTCTGCTTCATGTTTACATTCTTCTGGATGTATAAACCACTTGTCGTTCCATCCGCTTAACGCTCCGTCTGCATTCTCTAAAGATTTTACTTTCCAAAAGTTTCCGTCTTTTTCGATATCGCTGGCCAAAAGGCCGTAGTTACGCGCAGAACGGTACTCATAGCGGGGAATCACGTAATTACAATTTTTAAAGACCCGTGAATACTCTACGTCGGCTCGATAATAAGAAACTCGCTGATAAGTGCATTTGTCAGAACTGGGGGGATTTTCTTGTCTTACAATTCCGTTTAGTTCCTCGTTGGAGCATTCTGCCACGATGGCAAGATGTTCTCCCCAATAAACTTTCAAATATTTAGCATCTTCGGGAATATTCGTTTCCTCGTCAGAAACTGTGATTTTATCGCAAACATAGACTCCATCGGTTTCTTTTTGAACATTTTGGCATATCGTGCCAAATACAGCTCCAGACATTCCAAAAATCAACAAAGTAATTTTCGAAATGGATTTATTTAGAAAGCAACTCACAATCATCTCCTTTTATGGTTGAAAAACTTCCGATATTGAACGTGTTGCATTTTATTTTAACCTTTTCACTCTTTTGTAAAGAACGTAATTTGTCTGTATTATCAAGAGAAAATGCCCCCTCGACATAACAGCTAAACGGTTTTGAATCAGAGCTACGAAGAGTCACCAATAAATGATGACTTTGACTAGTCCAAAAATTAGATTCAACTTCTTCGACAGATTTTAGTTCTCCAAGTACAATCATTTTCTGACCTGATATTTTTTCTTTTAAGGCTAATTCATTGTTGTCAAGTTCATCGCATAAGGTCTCTACCGAATATTTTAAAATTTGTTCAGGTTCTATACTTTGATGAACCCACTGATATAGTTCATCTTGAATGGAATCCGCAGAGGATATTCCAAACAGAAGAAAAAGCGTCATTTTTAATGCTCTAAAGCCCATTTGCGTGTTAGCCTTTTTTTGAAAATTTTTAGTCCTTTAGGGCAACCTCAAGCGGACTTGCGGCGACAATCAGCGCATAAAAAAAGGCGTGGTGTCGTTGGATCCGAAGCAGAGGCCCTAGACAAAGCCTGTTCATGAATCTACAAACGACCCACGCCCCAGTGGGGGCGTGAGCATCTGCATCTTATTCTCATGAACTAAAAGAAATTGTCTAGGTTTCTGCGTCAAGAACAAGAGCGTTGCTCTACTAAAATGTTATTTCGTTTTCTATGTGCTTATAAAAACTCCATTTATTATGTTTTCAAATATATATAAAATCGTAATGATAACGTTCTTTCGTTGGGAGCGAACCATTCTTATCTTGCCTGTTCTGTTGAAAATGGCCGAAATTGTATAACTAGAAGGTGCTTTTTTATTGAAAAAGCTCTGCTAGGCGTAAACGTGCGCTTAGCAAATAAGTTGTAATTTGTAAGCCCGTTGGCCTACTGTATTATTACTGCACAAATGTAACTTATAACCTGCCCTGTCGGTTCGTTTCACAAGCATTTTTACAGTAATTTCGCAGCTTAGGCGCCACGCAAACACTTATCCAGCAGAGCTTCAAAAAAAAGCAGGCTCTTTCGAGTCTGCCTTTTTTAGCTGTCATTGGATCCTATCGGACGCGAAGCGTCCTCCAGGATGACGTGCGGTTCTATTAGCGAACAACCTTGCGGTCGTCTTCGGTCATAGCGAGGAATTCTGCGACGGTCATCTGACCCTTGTCACCTTCCTTACGCTTGTTGACGGAAACCTTGCCTTCGGCCATTTCCTTCTCGCCAACGATGATCTTGTACGGAACCTTCTGGAGTTCGCACTGACGGAACTTGTAGCCAAGCTTTTCGTTGGATTCGTCGATGTCGCAGCGGACGCCGGCGTTCACCAGTTCGCGTTCCACCTTGTGGGCGTATTCAGCGAACTTTTCGGAGATGGGGAGGACGCGTGCCTGGACCGGAGCCAACCACAGCGGGAAATCGCCCATGAATTCTTCAATAAGAATACCGAGGAAGCGTTCGATGGAACCCACGGCTGCGCGGTGCAGCATAACGGGGATGTGCTTCTGGTTGTCCTTACCCACATATTCAGCACCAAGGCGCTGGGGCAGGTTGAAGTCCACCTGGATGGTACCGCACTGCCAATCACGGCCGAGGGAATCCTTCAGGGTGAATTCAAGCTTCGGGCCGTAGAAGGCGCCTTCGCCCGGGTTCAAGATGTAGTCGAGGCCTGCAAGCTTGGTGGCTTCTTCGAGAGCTGCTTCAGCCTTGTCCCAAAGTTCGTCGGAGCCTACGCGGCGTTCCGGACGGGTAGAGAACTTCACCACGATGGAATCGAAACCGAAGTCGTGGTAGATTTCCTTCACGAGGGCGCAGAAGTCAGCCACTTCGGAAGCGATCTGTTCTTCGGTACAGAAGATATGAGCGTCATCCTGCACGAAGCCGCGGACACGCATCAAACCGTGCATGGTACCGGCAGGTTCGTAACGGTGGCACTTACCGAATTCAGCAAGACGCATCGGAAGATCACGCCAGCTACGGAGGCCGGTGTTGAAGATCTGAATGTGGCAGGGGCAGTTCATGGGCTTCACAGCCATTTCAACGTCGCCAGCCATGGTCTTGAACATGTTTTCGTTGTACTTGTCGGCGTGACCGGACTTGATCCACAAAGTCTTGTTCACGATTTCCGGAGTAATCACTTCCAGGTAGCCACGACGGTCGATCTTACCACGGATGTAGTCCTTGAGGGCGTTCACCATCTTGGTGCCGTTGGGGTGCCAGAACACCATGCCAGGAGAATGGTCTTCGATGTGGTACAGATCCATTTCCTTACCGATGCGGCGGTGGTCGCGCTTTTCAGCTTCTTCAAGGAACTTCAAATAGGTTTCCAGGCCTTCCTTGTCGGCAAAGCAGGTGCCGTACACGCGGGTCAGCTGGTCGCTGTTCTGGTCGCCGTGCCAGTATGCACCTGCGAGGGAGAGCAGCTTGAAGGACTTCAGCTTGCCAGTGCTGGGAACGTGGGGGCCTGCACAGAGGTCTTCCCAGTTCTTGCCCGGTTCGCCGTTTGCATAGAAACTCAGGGTGCCGTCGGCGCCTTCGCGAGCCAGAGCGCGTTCAGCGTTGTCGGTCTTGTACTTGTCGCCAGCGGTGCGCTTCAGGCCTTCTTCACCGGAAACAACCACGCGAGTGAAGGGGCGGTCTTCCTTGATGATTTCCTTCATGCGCTTTTCGATCTTTTCGAAATCGGACTGCTGAAGCGGGGTCGGTGTCATCAAATCGTAGTAGAAACCCTTTTCAACTGCGGGACCGTAAGCCAGCTTGGTGCCCGGGAAGAGGTCGCAGATAGCTTCTGCCATCACGTGGCTGCAGGAGTGGCGGAGCAGCATCAAGCAATCCGGATCGTCATTGTTCGGAGTGATGATCTTGAAAGCGCCATCTTCAGTAAGGGGGCGGGAGAGGTCCAGGACCTTGTCGCCCAGCTTCACGCCGAGAGCCTTGCGTGCGAGGCCTTCAGAAATGCTCTTTGCTACTTCGAGGCCGGTGGTGCCAGATTCAACGGTACGTACGCTGCCATCGGGCATGGTGAGGTTGATTTGAGACATAATAATTTCCTTTTTTGGGCAGTTCTTGCCCGAGTTCCTCTGGAAATACGACATCCAGCGGTGGCGCAAATTTAACAAATAATGTATAATAAGGTTATGGCTAGAAGGGTTGTCAAAGGTTTTCTGGTGCTGTTGGTGGTGGTTTTGGGCATCGCAGCATTCTATGGGGCGCATATTTATCACGCCGTATCGCTAGATAAACATGAAATTGGCGATGGTTATTTTGACCACGAAGCAAAATTCGCGTTGGATGAGTTCGAGCGCTCTTTGAATAAGCATGTAGGGCTTTCTTGTGGCCCTAAGCCAGCCACCCTTGATGTGAATCTGAGTCAACCCTATTTGGATACGAATTCCTCGGTGCATGTGCTAAGAGGCTACGACCAAGACCACACATTTGAAGAACGTTACGAAAAATATCCGGTTTTCTCTGGTAACTGGGGCCAGGGAATAGAGGACGCTTCCTATCGTAAAGAAAACGGAGTCTGGTTTAATGACTTAAAAACAGTCTACTTTGATCACGGGGACTCAACCATTGCTTTGGAGCTGGATGAATCCTTTGAAAATAAATCCCGCATTTACAGGGGGACTCGTAAGAACGGCTATATAACGGAGTGCGTTGATTGTACCTTGAAGAATGGTGCTTGCGGCGATACAATCGGCTTTCACCATGAAGACATTGATTCCATTTCGGGAAAGATAAAGAAAAGCTATTCGAAGTCTCTTGAATATTATACCGGATGCGAACGGATCTTAAAGGACATGCTTTTTAAAGATGCTAGTTTCTCTTATGATGAGTATGACTATGACGGCTTGGGCCGCCTCGTAGAATTAAGACGAAATAACAAGATATTCCGTTTTGCCCACAACACAAAAGATACCACAAATTTGGATGTGGTAATTTATGGAAGTACTGGCGTAAAATTAGGCTTTTATAAACGTAGCCGTAATAAGAACAAGGAAGTGGTTCGTTACGGTACGAGGCGCTTTGAAATTGAAGAAATCAAGTATTTCAAAGATGGAAAACTAGCCAAAAGAGAAAAAGAAGAAAATGAATTTTATGACCACTATTCTTATACAATGGGAAAGTATGATGGCCAAGGTAATGTGGTAAGGGATTCTTCTTTTGAAGAAGAAACCTTGTTGCCGGGATTCCGTGATGGGTCTGGATCAAACGTTACGATTTCGTCGTACCAAAATGGAAAAATCAAGTCTCGAGAATCCCTTGGTTATGACAATAATCGATTGTTGCCCTTTGTTCTATTTCCTTTGAAAAACGATAAAAATCCTTTTGTCAGCGAAAGTTACGAGTATGTGTATGATTCCCAGGGACGAGAGGTTTCCGAGGTTCATCATAGGTATGGTCAGTCTTATGCATCACAAAAAATATTCAGCTATGATCTTGCGGGAAAACTTCCTTCTGTAGATTATACCACATGCTGGGTGTCGGCTGGTGAACTTGAAAGTTTGGAGTGGAAGGAAGTTTCTGATTTACGTTCTGAATCTGCCGATGGAAAATACCGCAAGGAATTAGAATGTTCTGTTGTTGAAGATGTCTTGACTTGTGAAAAGGTGGTGTACAAGAAATTCTCTTTTGACTATTTGGATTCTGATGCTGAAGTCACCTGGGATAAGTGCATTGATAAAGATTCTATAAACGATACTTTGCTTTCCGTTACCTTGTCGAAGGATAGCTTGGTTTATTTGAATGAATCTATGTTGGAATCAAATATCAATTTGAAGTCCATTCTCTGCGAAGGATGCAAGATTCGTGAAGTTCAAGATTCAATAAGAGATGAAAAAGGAAAGTTGGTTCCGATTGAACACGTCCATGATTCTTTCCGCTGCAAGATTGGTAAGGAACTATATGAGTTCTCTAATTGGATTTCTGGAGCAAGACCTTTGTCTAACGTAGCAGTTTCCTTCGGAGATACAACAGGTGTTCCCGATTGCCTGGTAGGATTTAAACCCACCAATGGAATCGCTCTTGGCATGACAATGAAGGAAGTGGATTCCTTGGGACTTGCATTCAAGAAAGGCAAAAAAGAATGGGAGTATTCTACTGAATACCCCCTGGATGATCAGTTTACTGACTCTAGAATGATTTTGTTGAACTTCCGTAAAGGCAAAGTCAATAAATTCATTTTTTCTAGAACCATTATGAATTAATTTTCCGGAAACTTATCCTTGTTGGCCACCAGCAGGGAATCGATATGCTTGGCCACCTTGACTGCTCCCTTCAAGCCTAAATGGTCAT
This sequence comes from Fibrobacter sp., assembly GCA_024399065.1. Taxonomy (NCBI): domain Bacteria; kingdom Pseudomonadati; phylum Fibrobacterota; class Fibrobacteria; order Fibrobacterales; family Fibrobacteraceae; genus Fibrobacter; species Fibrobacter sp. The sequence goes on from JAKSIB010000004.1 coordinate 71,026, forward strand.
CGTTGGAAAAGTCTTCTTCCTGGAAATCATTTTCGCCGTTCTTGTATTCATCAAAAATGATGAAGTTGTCATATTCCTTAGTCAACTCGTTGACAGCGCTTTCAATTTTTGCGGCGTCCTTAAGAGTGAGCCCGTAGCGGCCCCAGGCTGAATGCGTCTTAACGTAATAGGGGGACTGGGGGAATATGGCTCCGATGACAAGGATACCTGCGGCCTTGGCGGAATCCAGAATGTTTTTCACCTTGCTTAAATTGTACTTGTAGGCACTTTGCTTAGAGTCAAACCAATGTAGATCATTGTCTATACTGGGGCTTTCTCCTGAGATGCCTTCTGTTGTGGAATGGTACAATCCGTTATGGTAAGCATATACGCTGTATTCTTCCTCGTTGGGGTTCAAAGCGTTTTGTGTCAGCTCGTACATTCTCTTGGGAACACCGTCTTTCCAGAAGGAATGATGTTCATCGTACTTGTAACCGGGGATATTTCCGAACCAGTCCTTCCAGTTTTTATCGGTGACATACCATCGGTCGTAATCAAGCGTGATAATGATTGCCTTAAGCTTTGGCATCAACTTCAGGAAGTAATTCTGGACAAAATAGTCGGTGGATGCCATGTCCTGTGCGGCGTAGGCTAAATTGACGGTGAAATAGGATTCAATTTCAGTGGGGTCAACACCACTAAATGAACGGGAGGAACCAATGATGGCGACTTCGGCAGATTCCCTGTATTTCCAGAAGTAATCCATCTTGACTTTCATGATTCGTGTGGTAATGTCGGAGGACGTTGTCATGTAGGCGCCCAAACTGTCCAGGTCCAGAGAGGATTCTTCTTTAGTAAGGTCAATGCTTTGTACCCATAGGGCAGGATACATCAAGTCATCTCCTTCGACCAATTCTGTGACACTGCTATCCTTGACGTTGACTGCGACAATTAACGGATGGGTTGCGTTGATGCCGTCTGTTAATGCTGCAACGATAAGATTCTTATTGCCGGCCCATTCTGTATAGTCGAAAGTATATCCTTCGGGAGCGCCGATACTTTGGATAAGTTCTCCGGTGCTATCGGCAATCAGGATTCTTTCGTGGATTTGGTAATTGGACCCCACGAATTTGGTTCCTGTTTTACCCTTGAAATCCAGGAACAATGTTCGGTTTGTTCCGTCTTGTGATAGGGATGCGTTACATGCTTGTTCTCCGTTATACCAAACGGAGTCTATTGCAGCGTCGTCAAAAACCGTTTCTGCAGAATCGCTGGCGTAGCGGACCTTTAATCTGGATGCTCCGGAAACGGCTAAACGCTGATCCGGGCTGATTCCTCCGTGGTATGCACCATCGAAAAGCTTAACCGGGGTACCAAAGGCTCCGTTAGAGAAGGGTACCTGCCAGGTGCTTGTATTGGTCAAGAAAGAACTGCTGTTGTTGTCTTTTGCTGTGGAAACATAGACGATGACGGTGTCGCCTTCGGGGGTGACTCTAAATCTGGGGATTGCCGCTGCTTCCGCGTCCAACTTGACAAGGTCAGTTCCCAGACGATTCAACCTACGAACATAAAGGCTTGAATTTGAAGGAATGCCTTCGCGGACGGTGCAGAAAGCAACCCATTCGCCGTCGGGGGAAATGTCGGGGTGGAATGCAGGCATTTCGTCCTGGATTTCATGGAAAGAGAAAAGCCCGTCGTTGTAGTTCATGTAGACGAGATTGTCGGTCATCCCGTTAGTGAACGCAATTTTTGCCCTGGTTGTTCCAAGCAATTTCTTTACTGTAGAAAGAGATGTCTTGGCTTTTATGGTGGAAGATGATGCTAGTCCGTTTCCGTCCATCCATGTGGGTTCTTTTATTGCGCCGATCACCAATCTTGCGCCGATATAGTCTTTTCTTGAATTGGAAATAATGGTGTAGACGTCGCCTCTTGTATATAGATGCATGCTGGCAGGAATATTTTGGAAACTGCCGCCCTTGATGACTCGCTCTGCTTGGGAGCCGCCATCGGGAGCACCTACAAAGTTGGTAATGGTGGTGTCCTGGAATTTTCCTGCCCAGTCGTTAACCCATTCGGCAACGTTGCCTGCAAGGTCGCAGAACAATTCGTCGTCTTTCTCGGCGGTGCAGACATCGTGGGCTTCGTAATCAGAATTTTGGTTGTTCCAGGAGTTTTCCGGCTTCCAGTTTCGTGCGGCTACGAAAATCCATTCCGCTTCGGTGGGCAATCTATAGCCTAGACGCTGGGGATGAAAACTGAAATTCTCCAAGGAGGAAACGTGGTTGTTCTCGTCGTAGATGACGTCCGAATATTCATAAACGGTGTCCAGGTCATCTTTTTTCGATTTTGCATTTGCGTAGAGAACGATGTCGCCAAAAGTAATGTCTGCGATGGGCTTTTTCTTGCAGCCATCGCAAGGCTTTCCGTCCATAAGGCTGTAATATTCTTCCTGAGTGATTTCATGGGAGGCCATGCTGAAATCGTACTCAAATTCAACGCGCATGGCGGGGCCTTCCTTGGGGCCGACCTTGCCATTATTCGTTCCTACAGTGGTGTAATGTCCGGAGGATTTTACACGGATAAAATCCTTGTACTTTGAATCTTTCTCGACAACGATTTTAGATGAGTCGTAGTCGGAGCTTGACTGGGTTGGAGAATCAGTGCAAGCGATGAAAAATGCAGATAGAATAGCAGGAAGAATATAACGCATGGACGGAATATACAAAAAAACGGCATTTCAAAAAAAATGAAATGCCGGAAAATTTTTAGCGGATGTAATACACGTAGTTTTCTTTGCGGGCAAGAGCCTTGGGGACTTCGGTTTGGCGGTAACCAAGAGCAACGTGACCAATGCCTTCGTAGTTGCCCTGGATGCCGAGACGTTCCAGAATCTTCTTGCCGAATTCGCTCTCGAATTCCTGGCGGGCGCGGTGGATCCAGACGCTGCCAATGCCCAGGCTTGCGGCGGCGTTCATCAGGTTGCCCATCACAAGGCTGCCGTCATTGATGTAGGTGCCGCTGGCATTGTTGGCGTCCTTGTCGGCGATGACAATCAGAATGACCGGGGCGCCGTAGAATGGGTCGAAACCTTCGGGCCAGCCACCGATCTTACGGTTTTCTTCTGCAATCTGGTCGCGGAGTTCCTTGTTGGTGACCGCGATGATGATGGAAGACTGCTGATTCTTTCCGGAGGGAGCGAAAGTTCCTGCGCGGATAATGGCTTCCAGTTCTTCGTCGCTAACCATGTCCGGCTTAAATTTGCGGCAGCTACGGCGGGTTTCCAAAGTCTTCAAAGTTTCATTCATGATGGTCATATTTACCTCTTTTGGGATGGAATATATGAAATGATTTACTTAAATGGGATCTCGCGGCGGTTTGTGTGCCGGATTTTGATCGAAATTAGGGTACTAAATTGCCTTCTTGGGGTTGTTTAGTATCCCGTTTGTTACTTTGTTTGTGGCGAGATGACCGGAAAATGAGAAAAAATATCTTTTTATCGGGTACTAAATGTCCTGTTTTATTGAATTGGTTCCCCTTTTTCTCAATAAAAAGGATACTTTGTTCTAAATATGGGGTACTAAACATTGTACTTTCTTCTGTTTAGTACCCTGTTTTGCTAAAAAGGCTCTTGTTTGCGCCCACCCACCGATTAAATCTATTTATAAACTCGAATGTAGTCCACCAGCATCTCGTTGGGGAACTGGGAATCGTCAATTTCAAAGCCGGGCCAGTTTCCACCTACGGCAACATTCAAAATGAAGAAGAAAGGCTTGTGGAATGTGCCCATGTCGCTGCTGGCATCAGTGATTGCAATTTCCTGGTACTTGAAATCGTCTACGTACATGGTAATGGCGTTTTTGTCCCAGGTCATTTTGTAGTCGTGGAATTTTGTGATGTCCAGGTCATAGGAGGTGCCGTAATAATCCTTGGTGCTGTTGCCGTATTGAGCATGCTGACCTTCGTGATCCCAGTGGTGTGTGCCGTACACGACGCTTTCGTTGTTGACGGCTTCGATGATGTCGATTTCTCCGCAGGCGGGCCAGCCCACGGTTTCGGAGTTGGCGCCTAGCATCCAGAAGGCGGGCCAGATTCCCTTGCCCACGGGAAGAGCGATTCGCGCCTTGATGGTTCCGTAGGCGAAGTCAAATTTCCCTCTGGTGATAATTCGCGCGGAGGTGTATTTCTTTCCGCCGAAATTGTTTGCGATGGCGGCTGCGTCGGTTTCCAATGTAGCGCGGATGTGAAGGTAGCCGTCTTTCACGTAAGCGTTTTCGGTACGGTCGGTGTAGTATTGCCATTCGCCATTGCCCCAGCCGTTTTCTCCTGTGCCGATTTCGTAGGTCCATTTCGTAATGTCTAGAGTGTCGCCCTGGAATTCGTCGGACCAGAAGGCGGTGGGATCCGCGGGAGTGTCGCTCGGGGTGTCGTCGGGGGCGGCAATAGAACTGCTGGAAGACTCTGCGACGGTTGCGCTACTTGTTGGTGTTGCGTCGGAACTGCCGGGGATGACATTGGAAGAGGAACTTTCAAGATTCTCGGCAAATGAACTAGAACTGGATTCTTGCGGAACACCTACAGGCCCAGCGCTATTCGAGTCGGAGGAACAGGCTGACAAAATGGCTCCTGCAAATAAGGCGGAACATGCCGCTGCGACTGTAACAAATGGTATTCCGAATTTCTTGAACATGTCCTGAATATAAACTATATTTGGCCTCCATGCAAATCCAGCTGTCAGATCACTTTGATTATTCTAGGCTTTTGCGCTTTACGCTGCCATCCATTGCCATGATGGTGTTTACTTCCATCTACAGCGTGGTGGATGGTTACTTTGTGTCAAATTACGCAGGCAAGCAGGCCTTGGCTGCCGTGAATATGGCTTGGCCCGTCGTTATGATGCTGGCTTCCTTGGGAATGATGTTTGGTACGGGAGGAAGCGCTCTCATTGCCGCCGCTCAAGGTCGTGGCCGCAAGCAACGTGCCAACGAGTACTTCTCCCTCATTGTCTATGTGGTTGTTGTCTTGGGCTTTGTTCTTGCCGGGGTAACCTGGTTCCTGATGGAGCCCATCATGAAGTTGCTTGGCGCCGAAGGCGGTCTTCTTGCGGATAGCGTTTTCTACGGGAAGATTTGCCTGGTAGGTCTCCCTGCCTTTATGATGCAAATGCTTTTTCAGTCCCTGTTCATTACCGCAGAAAAACCGCAGTTGGGCTTTTACGTAACTGTGGGCGCTGGCGTTGCCAATATGGTTCTGGACTGGGTGCTCATTGGCCTGCTGGGAATGGGCTTGTTCGGTGCCGCCCTCGCTACGGATATCGGATTTCTTGTGGGTAGTGTTATTCCACTGTTCTATTTCGCCCGTAAAAATTCCAGCACCTTGCGCCTTGGAAGAGCTTGCTGGAAACCCCACGCCCTTTTGAAGGCGTCCTTCAACGGTTGTTCCGAAATGCTTTCGGGCATTGCCTCCTCTGTAGTGACCCTGCTGTACAATTACCAATTGCTGCGATTTGTTGGTGAAAACGGTGTGGCCGCCTTCAGCGTCATTATGTATGTGAACTTTATCTTCTTTGCGCTTTTGATTGGCTATTGCAACGGGGTGGCTCCCGTGATTTCTTACCACTTTGGCGCCCGTAACCAAGGCGAATTGAAGAACCTTTTCAAACGTTGCATGGTCATTATGGGCGTGTCCGGTGTTGGCTTGCTTATGCTTGCCCAACTCTTGGCGGTTCCCCTTTCTAAAATTTTCGTGGGCTACGACGAGGCGCTTTGCGATATGACAGTGAAGGCTTTCCGCATTGTTTGCTTCTGCTTTGTACTTTCGGGAATCAACATTTTTGCGTCGTCTCTATTTACTGCGTTGAACAACGGTTTAGTGTCTGCAGTAATTTCCACTTGTCGCTCCATTGTTTTCGAGGCGGCTTGCGTACTTCTGCTTCCCCTGCTGTTCGGCATTAACGGCATCTGGTTTGCCATTTGGGGTACAGAAATGGCGACCATCGTCATGGCTGTGATTTTTATCGCACACAAACGCAAATTTTACGGCTATTTATAAAAAAGGGGCTTTAAGCGTCCGTCTTGTTCCAAGTTGGAGTAATTGAAACAAAAGTGTTTCCTCCTAAGTTTTTCAATTGTTTTTAACTTGTATAAAAAAAGGATGTGTATATGAAGACAATTTTCAAATTCGGTATGGCTGCAGTGTGCGCGCTGGCCACAAGTTCCCTCGCCCAGGATTTCTGCAGCACTGCTGCCCATAGCGGTAAATCCATAGAAATTTCCTCAAATACGGTAGGCTCCTTCGATAACGGTATCGGTTACGAACTCTGGAATGAAGGTGGTAACGGTGGCTCCGTTATCTTCTACGATGATGGCTCCTTCAAATGCACCATGACCGGTGCTAAGGACTATTTGTGCCGTTCTGGCCTTTCCTTTAATAGCGACAAGACCCACGAAGAATTGGGACATATGCTGGCCGACTTTAAACTGGTGAAGACGGGTCTTACTGGTATTGACTATTCCTACATCGGCATTTACGGTTGGACCCGCGAACCTCTGGTAGAATGGTATATCGTTGACAATACCGGTAGCCAGTGGATGCCGGGTGATTGGGTTGCCCAGGGCGCTTCTGCAAAGAACCATGGCAAGTTCACCATTGATGGAGCCGAGTACACCGTCTATGAAGGTGACCGAACCTCTTATTCTATCGATGGCGACAACACGTATTTCAAACAATATTTCAGTGTCCGTACCAAGGCCCGTGACTGCGGTACCATCGACATTACTGCTCACTTCAAGAAGTGGGAAGAACTTGGCATGAAGATGGGTAAGATGCACGAAGCAAAGATCCTTGGCGAAGCCGGTAGCACTAGCGGCGCAAACGCCAAGGGCGAATACGACTTCCCCTATGCCAAGGTCTATATCGAAGGCGCTGCTGCATCCAGTAGTTCCGAAGCAGCATCCAGCAGCTCCGAAACTCTCGTCCCTGGTTCCAGTTCTTCGACCGACGCAATTCACGGCGTTCGCCTGATGACTACCGGCAATCGTGCAATGTACGTGTTCGATGCCCAGGGCAAGTTCCTCAGTTCCTTTGAAACCGAGAACATGGCTGCCTTGAACAATATTCTCAAGTCCAGATTCAATGCTGGCGTCTACCTGGTAAAGCAGGGCGGCACCATCAAGAGCGTTACTGTGAAGTAATCTCTGAGATTTCGCAAAAACAAAGCCTCTCCTTCGGGAGAGGCTTTTTTGTTTTGAAATTAGTCTTGCGGGGCTTCCGGCGGAACTCGGGCGATGGAGCCTACGGTGGCGCGGCACGCCTTAATCAAGTCTGCAGGTGCGATCTTCAGCTGGAGACCGCGTTCCCCTGCGCTTACGTAAATGTAGGGGAAGTTGTTGCAAGTCTCGTGCATGAAGATGGGGAAGTTCTTCTTAAGGCCAAGGGGGCTGCAACCGCCACGGATGTAGCCGGTGAGCGGCGTCAGGTCCTTCAACGGAACGGTTTCGATTTTCTTGTTTCCGCTGACCTTGGCGGCACCCTTCAGGTCCACTTCGAGGTTGCCCGGCACCACGCACATGAGGTAGCCAATCTTGTCGCCATGAACGAGAATGGTCTTGAAAACCTGATTGATGTCTTCGCCCAGGGAATCTGCCACATGCTGCGCGCCCAGATCGTTTTCATCAACTACATAAGGGATCAATTCGTAGGAAATCTTCTGCTTGTCAAGAATTCGTGCGACGTTAGTCTTTTTAATCTCTGCCATATATCCTCACTTCTTGAGAGGTTCCAATAAATATTCCAATCCGTTTACCTTTATTTCGTAAAGGGTTCCTAGAAGTTCGCCCAGGTGACCTTTGGGGAATCCCTTAGTGTGGTACCAGACCACGTAAGGCTCAGGCAAGTCGCACAGGCGCACTCCTTGATAGCGCCCGTAGGGCATGGTTGTGTTGGCGAGTTCAATAAGGATTTCCGGATTCACGATGAAAAAATACGATTTTATGGCCGCGGCATTTTATTAAAAACAACAAAGTTGTTAAAATTGGGATGGTTATGAAAGAGTACAGTGCCATTTTGATTGGAAACGGAACCATGGGCAAGCGCCATTGTAGTCGCTTTGAAGCCTGCGGTGTTCGTTTCTTGAAGGTGCTGGATTTAGATGCGGAACAATGGCTGCACGAAAATGAAACGTGCTTTTTAAACGGTTCGCTGAAAATTGACTTTGCGGTGATTGCTTCTCCGGCAACGACCCATTACGATTTTTCCAAGTTCTTTTTGACAAAGTCCATTCCTGTTTTTGTGGAAAAGCCTTTGGCCGTTACAGCAGAACAGTCCTATGAATTACAGAAACTCGCCGAGCAAAACAACACGACTTTGTTTGTTGCCCAGTCGGAATGTTTCAATCCCATTTTCTTGAATTTCCGCAAGCACTTTTTTGCGGAATTGGCCTTGTGCAGAAAAGCGGGGCGTACTCGTATGGAGTTCCGCAGGGAACACGGTTATACGGAACGTTGCCGTGATGTTGATGTCTCCCTGGATATCCTGGTCCATGACTTGAGCATGTTCTTGACCATGTTTGACTTTGACGACATTCAAGTGGTTGATAATAAACATGTTTCGACGGATCGATCCACCATGACATTGAAGGTTTGCAGGGGACCTTTTGCTGGCTTGACTGCAGACTTTATCGCGGATAGAAATAGCGCGAACGATGTCCGTACCATCTCTGTAGATTTTGATAGCTCTGAATATTCTGTCAGCTTGGCCCGCTATTTACCCAGCGGCGATATCGCCCATATTCCCGATTCCCTGGATAACGAGCACAAGTTCTTCTTGAAGCTTTTGGCTGGAGCCTGTGGCGAATGGGGCCGTAGGGCAGCCCGCATTGCTGCCCAGGTGGTGGAACTTGCCACACTGCCGTAAGTCGTAAATTCGCTTGGCTTTTGCTTGTTAAAAAAAACGGCATAATAAAAAGTCCCACGGCATAACCGCGGGACTTTTTATTAGTGAGCAGAGAGTAATGAGTTTCGAGCTTAAGTTAGGCGCCTATGGCGCGACTATCCAGCTCAAGCCTCGAACCTCGAACCTACTACAGCTTGATGCTGCAGCCCTTAACGTTCCAGATTTCCTTAGCGTACTGGTCGATAGTACGGTCGGAGCTGAACTTGCCCATGCGAGCGACGTTGAGGATTGCCTTTTCTGCCCAGTGCTTCTTGTCCTGGTAAGCTTCTGCAACCTTAGCCTGCATGTCGACGTAGCTACGGAAGTCTGCGCAGAGCATGTACGGGTCGTGGGTGAGGAGCTTGTCAGCAATGTGCTTGAACAGGTCCGGACGATCCGGGCTGAAGAAGCCAGAACCGATGAGGTCGATCACGCGACGGAGATCGTCGTCGGATTCGTAGAAGTCGCGGGGACGGTAGCCCTTGGCCAGGAGTTCGGTAACTTCTTCAACGGTGAGACCGAAGATGAAGATGTTTTCGTCACCGACTTCTTCCTTCATTTCCACGTTAGCGCCATCGAGAGTACCGATGGTAAGTGCGCCGTTGAGGGCGAACTTCATGTTGCCGGTACCAGAAGCTTCGGTACCTGCAGTGGAAATCTGTTCGGAAAGGTCTGCTGCCGGGATGATCTTTTCTGCGAAGGAAACGCGGTAGTTTTCGAGGAAGACCATCTTGAGCTTGCCCTTGCAAACCGGATCAGCATCGATGATTGCGGCCACGGCGTTTGCAAGACGGATAATCTGCTTAGCCATCCAGTAACCCGGAGCGGACTTACCACCGATCATGATGGTACGCGGCATGATTTCCTTGCCATCCTTGAGCTGGATGTAAAGGTGGATTGCGTGGAGGATGTTCAACAGCTGACGCTTGTATTCGTGGATACGCTTGACCTGTACGTCGAAGAACATGTTGGTGTCGAGGTCGACGTTCTGGGTTTCCTTGAGGTACTTGGCCAGACGTTCCTTGTTCTGCTTCTTGACGTCCATGAATGCCTTCTGGAACTTGGCATCCTTGGCGAACTTTTCGAGCTGACGGAGATCATCGAGGTCCTTGACCCAGCTTTCGCCGATCTTGGAGGTGATGAGGTCGGACATAGCCGGGTTAGCCTTGCGGACCCAACGACGAGGAGTAACACCGTTGGTCTTGTTGTTGAACTTTTCAGGCCACAGTTCGTAGAAGTCCTTGAACAAGGTGGTCTTGAGAAGGTCGGAGTGCAGAGCAGCCACACCGTTCACAGCGTAGGAACCTACGATGGAGAGGTATGCCATGCGGATCATCTTGCAGCCACCTTCTTCGATGAGGCTCATGCGAGCGAGGCGATCGTTGTCGCCCGGCCACTTCATGCTGACCATGCGGAGGAAGCGAGCGTTGATTTCGTAGATGATCTGGAGATGACGGGGGAGGAGCTTTTCGAAGAGGCTAACAGGCCACTTTTCCAGAGCTTCCGGCATCAAGGTGTGGTTGGTGTATGCGAAAGTCTTGGTGACGATTTCCCATGCTTCGTCCCATTCCAGGTTTTCTTCGTCGAGGAGGATGCGCATCATTTCGGCGATGGAGATTGCCGGATGGGTGTCGTTGAGCTGGATAGCAACCTTGTCGGAGAAGACCTTCCAATCGTTGTTGTGGGTCTTCTTGAAGCGGTTGATGATGTCCTGCAAGGAAGCGGAGCAGAGGAAGTACTGCTGCTTCAGGCGGAGTTCCTTACCGTTCATGGAGGAGTCATTCGGGTAGAGAACCTTGGAAATGGTTTCGGAAAGTTCCATGTCCTGCACAGCGGCGATGTAGTCACCGTTGTTGAAGTAGGAGAGGCCGAAGTCGTCGGTGGACTTGGCGCTCCAGAGGCGCAGGTTGTTCACGGTGTTGTTCTTGTAACCCGGAATCGGAGTGTCGTACGGGAGGGCGAGAACGTAGTCCTTGGTTTCCCAACGGTTGCGGAGCTTGCCGTTTTCGTCCATCCAGCTAACAACGTAGCCGTAGAACGGAACCTTGATGGAGTTTGCCGGGCGAGCGATTTCCCACGGGTTGGGGAGACGCAGCCAGTTATCCGGCTGTTCTTCCTGTTCGCCGTTCACGATCTTCTGGCTGAACATACCGTATTCGTAGCGGATACCCATACCCATTGCCGGGAGTTCGAGGGTAGCCATGGAGTCGAGGAAGCAAGCGGCGAGACGGCCGAGACCACCGTTACCGAGACCTGCATCCACTTCCTGTTCGCGGAGTTCGTCGAGGGTCATGCCCACTTCGTCGAGAGCTTCCTGAACTGCGGATTCAACGTCCAGGTTCAGCACAGAGTTGCCGAGGGTACGGCCGATCAAAAATTCCAAAGACAGGTAGTAGACGCGCTTAACGTCCTTTTCGTAGTAGGTTTCCTGGGTCTTGATCCAACGATCCACCAGACGGTCGCGAACTGCGTATGCAACGGCCAGGAACTTTTCGTGGTCGGTCACAGTGTCCATGCTGCGGGCGAGAGTGTGGTTGATGTGGTCGGTAAATGCCTTGCGGAATGCTTCCGCATCGGTACCGAGCACCGGAGCTGCTGTCTTCTTTGTAGTCTTTGCCATAAGATGTCCTATGGGTTAGGTGGTTGATATTTTTCACTTATAAGTTTAGAAAAATTTACGGTAATTTCAATATTGTATGGCGTTTGTTGTGCAATATTATGATGTAATTCACACAACTGGGGTTGAGATTTACGTGAGCCGTAAAAGAAAAAGTTAGATTAGGAAGAAATTGAAAAAAGGAGTATGGAATGGCCAAGCCTTTTAGCTTTGTTAAGTCTGTTTTTGCCGGTGCTGTAACTTTGTCGGCAATGAGTTTGTTTGTAGCCTGCGGTGGTGAAGAAAAGAATCCCGCAGCGCCTATCGATCCGGTGGTGTCTTCTTCTAGTGTTGCTGGCGGTGATATTGGCCAGGGCACTAGCAGCCAGGCTTTGCAGGATCCTGCCAGTTCCAGTGCAGCTTTGCCGGTTGTTGAGTCCAGCTCCTCTGCAGGTGCAGTTGTTCCTCCGGTTTCTGACAATCCGCTGGTCTATTCCATTGACCCGACTCTGGCTGTAACCCCCGATGCCGATGGCTTCTACTACATCGCCGACATTTACAAGGCTCTGCCGGCAACTAGCAAGGTTGTTTTCGTGATTCGTCACTCCGAACGTGAAAAGAGCGAAGGCCAGGAATCCCTCCTGACTGCAAACGGCGAGCAGATGGCTATAAAGCTGGGTGCCGACATGGGCGGCGATGAACCGTTCTACTATGCTTCCACCGACTTTATCCGTACTCGCGAAACCTGCAAGAAGATCGCCGAAGGCCGCGGCGAAACTGCAGAAGTTGTCACCTGGGATGCCATTAACGGCAGCTACTTCCTGAAGATTTCCTCCGACTCTTTCGACAACTTGGTGGGCAAGCGCGGTGGTTCCTGGAAGAATATGTCCCAGTGGGCCTACGGTGCTGAAATTTCTGCAGCCTACGTTGCACGTGCCGTTGCAACGGATACTGTGTTCTACGATCTGTTTGAACGTGGTCACCAGTTCGTGAACGAAGTTGTCTTGGCAAATCTTCCGAGCTGGAAACGTGTGAACTTCCTTGCCAGCCATGATGTGCTTTTGGAACCCCTTACCATCTATGCTACCAACAGGGCTATCGACCTGAAGTTCTACGATAGCGGCAAGTGGATCAACTACATTGCAGGTGTTGCGATCGTCGTGAACGAAGCTGGCGCAGTCAGCTTGTTCCCGGTTCGCGGTGCAGACCAGGGTTGGATGTATTACGTTAAGATGGAGTAACCGATGAAGGTTGCTGTTCTTGGTTCTACGGGCCTGGTTGGCAAGAATGTTGTGAAACTTTTGGCCCGGCTGGACCAGGTTGTACGTGTCTACTGCCCGGTTCGTACGGTTCCCGGTGAAAACGGTTCCCTCGGTGGAAGGCCGGATGGTGCGGCGCCGGACTTGGCTGCACTTGGTATTCTGCAGGGCACATCAAAGCTTGATTTTGATGCCGTTGACTTTTCTGAAATAGGCAATGCCGAAAGCGATAGTGCTTCTAGGATCCGCGCAGGATTCCTGGGTTGCGACGCCGTTATCTGTTGCTTGGGCACCACCATCAAGCAGGCGGGAAGCAAGGCCGAGCAGGAACGGGTGGATACCCGACTGCCGCTGAGTCTCGCCGCTATTGCAAAGAGGGTGGGCGTGAAGAATTTTTTGTGCGTCAGTGCCCAAGGAGCAGATACGCACTCCCCGTTCTTCTATAACCGCTTGAAAGGCATGCTGGAAGACGGGCTTACCATGATGAACTTTGAAACGCTGACCTTGGTAAGGCCGTCGCTGCTTCTTGGAAAGCACAAGGACAAACGCTTCGGTGAAGAACTGATGCAGAAGTTCTTTGGTGGTCCGCGAGCCATGCTGGTGCCCAGCTTCTTCAGGCCTGTCCATGCAGAAACGGTGGCCGCACACCTGGTGGCATCGTTGCTTCGCCCGCCTAAGGATCACGTGTGCGCAAGCGATGGCGTGAAGGGCAAGCGCATTATCTACAACCGTGTGCTAGCAAAGACGAAAGTCGATGAACTGTTCTAGACCCGCAGAAAAAAATGAATTTCAAAAAAAAGTCCGCCGAGGTGGCGGGCTTTTTTTAATGATTCTTGAAATAAAAACTATTCTCCGCAGACTGCGTTTCCGTAGAGCTGTTTGCATTTTTCCTTTTCGTCATCCCAGGCTTTCTTTAGACGATCATGTTCTTCCTTGGTGCAAGTTTTGCCGGTACATGAAGTAAATGCTTCTTTTGCTGCTTGGACAGCGCTTTGGGCTGCTTGTTGCTTCTGTGCCTCTTCCTTAGTATCTTCCTTCTTTTCTACCGTCGGCTTTTCGGTCTTGTCAATGATAGGAGTTTCCACGGTGTTGTTGGATTCAGGCTTCGGGACCAGTCCTGCGTTTTCGCAGTTGCCGGTCAATGTGGTGCCTTCCTTCCAGTTGGTGGTCAGGGCCATGCACGGGGCGTAGCTGATGTTCTGGGCGTAGTTGATTCCGTTGTCTCCCTTTGCTGTCATTTCGACGGACCACCATGCTCCTGCGCCGCATTCGTTCATGGATACGAGACTCTTGGCGCCCCAGCCGATGATGCCGGAGGCAAGTTCGTCGGTGGTTGCGGTGTCGTTGGAGAGAACACCTTCGCTATAGCAGAAGTTTGTGGTTGCCCCGTTACCCGGTGCGACGTAGCCGATGTTCTTCCAGTTGCCGGCTGTAGACTTTTCTGCATAGAATGCGTCCTGCAGCTTGGCGTAGGTACCTGCCGCAACAGGCACTTCGCTTGCCTTGGCCTTGGCGATAGAACCGAAAAGTTTTGGCGAGCCAACCGCGGCAAGAATGCCTAGGATGACGATGACGACTAGAACTTCTACTAGGGTGAAACCTTTTTTCATTGGATAATACCGATTTATGATGATAAAATAAATTTCAGCAGTACAGATAAATTAGAAAAAAAGAAAATAGTCACCTGTTTGGGTGACTATAAAAAACAAAAATGGTTAATTTGCGTCGGTTTTCCAGGTTTTGCAGTTGTTGCTGGTTCCATGGAATTCAAGGCAATCTGATTTGGGTCTCCACTTGGTGCAAATGTTGTGCACGCCGTTGCCTTCTATGCAAATGTCTTCTTCTGGGTCAAAAACCTCTTCTTGCTGGGGTGTTCCAGTAGAGCCCGTTCCTGTAGATTGTTTCTTCCTTGTTGGAGTCCTTGCCTTCGTTCGGAGTCTCGTTTTTGGGGGCAGTTGCGCAATCGCCAGTTTAGACGTTGCCCAAGTGCCAGCCGAAAGTCAGCGCGCCACAGTTCAAGGATGAGACTACCTGGCTATAGGCAGGCTTGCCATTGGCTCCAGGGGACATGGTGTAGGAGAAATTTTGGGAGCTTGGGGCTCCGTAACCAATTTCCTTCCAGCTACCGAGTGCGATACCTTCGCTAATGTAGGCGTCTTGCAGGCTGATATAGGTGCCTGCTGCAACAGGAACTTCTGCTGCCTTGGCCTTGGCGATGGCGCCAAATAATTTGGGAACACCTACGGCGGAAAGGATGCCGAGGATAACCACGACGACCATGATTTCGATTAGTGTGAAACCTTTTTCATAGAACACTACAAATGATCAAACAACCAAATACATAATTGATATAGTTTATTTTGAAACAAAAAGTTCCACGCAGATGTATGCGTGGAACCAAATGTGTTGATTGTCAACAAATTAGCCCTTGAATTTGGCGAACTTGTAGAGGTACTTGGCGGTTTGCACCGGGGTCTTGAGGAAGGCTCGCTTCTTGCAACCGCTGAGGGCGAATCCCTGAAGGACCTTGTAGAGGCCGACTTGGGTGGGCTTGTCGATGGCCAGCAGGAACTTGCGGAACTTGCCTTCAAAGTCGTGGGTGCGTCCGAAGAGTTTGTAGACGCGGTCCTCGTAGGTCTTGAGGTAGTTCTTGCTGAGGGTTGCGTCACCAGAGCCTGCGAGGCCCTCGTGGACCGTCTGTGCACACAGACGGCCGGCGCGCATGGCGGCCGCGATGCCGCCACCGGTAAGGGGGTTCGTATGATGGGCGGCATCGCCCACGAGGGCGAGACGGTCCAAAGTGTAATCCTTCATGGTGCTGGAAACGGGAATCACGCCGCCCACCACCTTGTTGATCTTTGCGCCCGGGAAAAGCTTGTTCAGCCATTCCATGGTAACGTCGTAAATGCTGGCGTCGTCCTTATGGTTAATCAGGAAACCCGCGCCGAATTTCGTAACATTGCTCTTCTGCTTCGGGAAGCTCCAGATGTAACCGTCGTTAATAAAGTCATGACCCTGCCAGAAGGTAAGGTAGTCGGGGCGGGTGAGCATGCCATCCACCTGGATGTCGATGCCGGTGCAGGTGCCTGCCGGCTTCTGCAAACTGCCGAGGCCGACCATGCGGCCGATGCGGCTTTCAACGCCGTCGGCAGCGATCACCATCTTGGCGGTAATTTCCTGCACACCGGTTTCGGTAACGGAACCGTCGCCGTTGCCCTGTCCAAGGACCACGCGGACCTTGCGGAATCCATCAACGCCGCTTCCTTCCACGTCGCTCACGAAGTCGGCGCGGGCGCAGGTCACGACTTCTGCACCATCGTCGGCAGCCAGCTTTGCAAGCCACGGGTCGAACTTTTCGCGGTCCAGCATAATGCCCATGCCGGGCTGGGGGAGCTCGATGTTCACGCCATCGGGTCCGTAAATGTAAAGGCCGTTGATAATGCTTTCGATGCAGCTTTCGTCGATAGGGCCGTAAGTCTGCAAATCGGAAAGGTTGGTGCTGGCTTCGCCGCAGCGAACGGGGTAGCCAATCTTCTCGCGCTTTTCAAGAAGGAGAACCTTGTGGCCATCGCGGGCCAGGTTTCGTGCCGCCACAGATCCGCCAGGACCTGCGCCAATGACAACCACGTCGTAATGATTATCAAGCATTGTCTACCTCCTGGAGGGAGAGGGCGTGGACGGGGCAGGCGTGGGTGCAGAGACCGCAACGAACGCACTTTTCGTAGTCGATCTGCAAATCCAGACCGTACATGTCCAGGGCCATCTTGGAGCAAACGCCGACGCATCCGGCGCATCTCAGGCACTTCTTCTTGTCGTGAACGAGCTTCTTCATATTTGCCGCAATATAAAAAACCGCAGTGGCTGAAAAAGGACTGGGCCTTCAATTAGCGCCTTTGTAGAGGCTTCCGGAGATAATTTTGCAAAAAGCCTTAAATTTACGGGAAAACAGTGGTGTAAAACGCCTGTTTTCACGTAAAATCGCATTAGCTTGTCTGTAAACGCCGGCAAAAACCTGAATTGTTCAGGTTTTACGTCTCTAAAACGGCTGATTTTCCTGAAAAAAATCAAATTTTCCAGCATTTTTTGTGGCTGGAGCGTGCACAAATCGCAAAAAAAGACTTTTTACTATTAGTTTGTCTGGGAAATTACGGGAAAAAAGCGATAAAAAAACAGTTTTTTCCCGTAAAATCGACCCTTTTCCCAAAATTTGCGTTTTTTTTCGCGATTCCTTGCTTTTTTTTCGCGATTCCTTGCGATTCCTTGCGATTTCGCGTTGCTTAGCTTTTCTAGTAGGCGACAGCACCAGTCAGGCGGCTTTCGAAGTCGTCGTGCTTCAGCGGCTTGTCAAAGAGGAAGCCTTGTACGGAATGGCAGTTGATCTCGGAGAGGAAGTTTGCCTGGACTTCGCTTTCCACGCCTTCGGCGATGACTTCCTTGTTCATTTCCTGGGCGAGGTTCACCACGTTCTTCACCACGACTTCGTCGAAGGATTCCTTGTTGCCGATGTTGTCCAGCAGGGACTTGTCCAGCTTGATGACGCTGACGTCGAAGTTCTTGAGAACGTTCAGGGTGGAGTAGCCTGTACCGAAGTCGTCGATGGAAACGGAAATATCGTTGCTGCGCATTTCGGTGACGAAGCGGCGCATGGCTTCGCAGTCATCGTAGTCGGAAACTTCGGTGAGCTCGATTTCGATGTACTTGCTTTCCACGTTGTACTTGCGCATGATGTCAAGGATTCGGTGGGCGAGGCCTTCATCGCGGAGGTGGAGCTTGGAGAAGTTGACGGAAATACGGACCGGTTCGATATTGTTTTCCAGCCAGGATTGGATGTCGCGGCAGACGGTTTCGAAAACGAAGAAGTCCAGGGCGCAGATGGAACCTTCCTTCTCGAGGATAGGAACGAAATCCACGGGCGGGACCACGGTCTTGTGGCGGATCCAGCGGACCAGGGCTTCGGCGCCGCAAAGCTGCTTCTTGGAGAGGTTCACCTTGGGCTGGTAGTAAACTGCGAATTCGTTGTTGGAAAGGGACTTCCTGAATTCGCTGGAAATTTCGCGCTGGTGCATGGCGTTGATCAGCATTTCCTTGGTGAACCTGACCACGTCGGTGGTCCTGATGTTTCGTGCCACGCTCAGGGCGATGGCGGAATTGTTCATCAAGTCGCTGATGGAGTCCTTCTCGGAGGCGAAGAACACGCCCATGCGGCTCTGGATGGTAAAGGATACGGGCTTGGGACCCATGCTCAGGGACACGGGCAGGTTGGTGAACTTGCTGACGAAGGCGTCCACGTTGTCCTTCTTGAGGATCACCACGAAGTTGTCGCCACCCATGCGGGCAATCATTTCGTCGGCGGCAAGGAACACCTTGGCGGAGGATACGTAAACCTTGAGGCCCAGGTCGCCGGCCTGGCTGCCAATGGACTTGTTCACGTACTTGAAGTTCTTCAGGTTGATGAAGATGCTTGCGTATTCCTTGATGCGGCCCTGGGCGGTAATCTTGCCGATGAAGCGGGTGAGGCCTGCCTGGTTTTCTGCGTCGGTCAGGCTGTCGGTGACGCTGGCCTTTTGCAGGAGGGCTTCAAGGCGTGCCGTGCCTGCCAGCATGAAAATGTCCCAGAGGAGCATCTTGATGCCCTGGATTTCATCGACGGAAAAATTGGGCTTACCCTTCGGGGTGACCTTGAAACTGGCGATGCCGCCGTCGGAGGTGTTGAAGGATTCAACGAAGGGGCAGCTCTGTTCGCTGCATTCTTCGGAGAACAGGGAAACCACCCCGTTTGTGCCGGTGGCGGAGGGGGCGTGGATGGAGTATTCAATATGTCCGATGCAGAGGGCGTCGGCCAGGGGTTTGATCAATTGGGATAGCCCTGCAGCGGAATTCTCGTTTACGAGACTGATTCCCAGGAGTTTTTCCCTAAATTCCCTATATATGTTGAAGTCCATACATCCTCAAAATCCAAAACCGCGCCAAATTTAGTAAAAGGCGAGAGCTGCGGGAAAATTTTTCCCATAGTCGAGCCGAACTAAATGCTAGCGTAGCTAGCAAATGTAAAAATCAGGAAATGTTCTTTCAAGTTTTATTTTTATTATACATAAATATAAGTGTTGTGACGCTCTAAATGGTACAAAAATTAAATCGTTCGTACAGAAAAGTGTGTAAATCGTTGGCAAAGAACAAGTTAAGCGCGGCGTCACTTCCGGAATCCTGTAAATAGTTAGTTTACGCTAATTTTTCGATGTAAAGTCCGGCCCCGAAAGCCTCCTGTTTTTTACAGGGTTTGTCGGCTTCTCCCGTTTGCCCATTTTCCCAAAATTCTATCTTTCGCCTCGGTTTTTAATGAGGTAACCCCTATGAAAAATGAGGCAGAAAAGCCTAATTTCATTACGAGCTCTCTTGACTTTATCGTCAACTGGGGTCGTACGAACTCTCTGTGGCCGTTCCCCTATGGTACGGCATGTTGTGCTATCGAATTCATGAGTACCGAAGTTGGTCGTTATGACCTTTCCCGTATCGGCTCTGAATACGTCCGTTTTACCCCGCGTCAGTCCGACGTCCTGCTGGTGTCAGGTACCATTACCTACAAGCAGGCTCCGATCCTTCAGCGCATGTACGAGCAGATGGCTGAACCCAAGTGGGTCATCGCCATGGGCGCCTGTGCAAGCTCTGGTGGTTTCTACGACTGCTACTGCACCGTCCCGGGTATCGACCATATCATTCCGGTCGACGTCTATATCGGTGGTTGCCCCAGCCGTCCGGAAGCATTCTTCGATGCAATGTTCGACCTGCAGAAGAAGATCAAGGACGAATCCTACATGAAGATGCGTACTCAGCGCGTCAAGGAACAGTGGGAACTTATCAAGGCCAAGACTGCTGAAGCCAAGGCCGCCGCAAAGGAAGCCGCTCAGTCCAAGATCACTGAAGTGAAGGACTTCGTTGTGGAAAAAGAACAGAAACTCATCAAGACAGCCCAGTTCTGGAAGGATTAACAGATGGAAAACGTTGAAAACATCGTCTCCCTCCTGGAAGAGAAGTTCGGCGCTCAGCGCGATGCTTCCGCCAAGTGGGATGCCTGCGTTGTCGTCGCAAAGGAAAACCTCCACGCTGTAGTGGAATTCCTGAAGAACGACTGCGCTGTGAAGTTTGACATGCTGCTTGACGCAGCTGGTATCGACTACCTGACCTACCCGAATCACGAAGGACCGCGCTTCGCAGTCTCCTATGCTTTCAAGAGCATGGAAACCGCAGGTGCCCGCATCCGACTGAAGGTGCTGGTCAGCGAAGCCGACCTCAAGGTGCCGTCCGTTGCCGACCTCTATGCAAGTGCTAACTGGCTCGAACGCGAAGTGTACGACCAGTTCGGTATTTTGTTCGAAGGCCACCCGGATCTCCGCCGTATCTTGAACCACGTTGAATTCGTTGGCCATCCGCTGCGCAAGGACTATCCGGCCCACAAGCGCCAGTGGCTCTCCACCAGCGACTACCTGGTCCCGGAACTGGAAAAGGTCTTGGAATCCAAGGGCTACAAGGTGATCGAACGTTCTGAAGAAGTCGATCCTGTGGATGAAGAATTTCTTGAAGGGAGTATCAAGGCATGATCGTATTAGATCCTAATGGCGAAAAGCTGAACCTGATGGCTCTGAACGTGGGTCCGACCCATCCGGCAACCCACCACTGCGTGCGCTTGCTCGCAGCTCTCGACGGCGAAACCATCGTGGCTGGTGTTCACGAAATCGGTTTCATGCACCGTGGCTTTGAAAAGATGGTTGAACGCGGTACCTGGCAGCAGGCTCTCCCGTACACCGACCGTCTCAACTACTGCTCTGCAATGATGAACAACATTGCATTTGTTCGCACTGTAGAAAAGATGTTCGATATCGAGATCCCGGAACGCGCAAAGGTGCTCCGCGTTATCGTTAACGAACTTTCCCGTATCAACGACCATTTCATCTGCGTCGCTGCTGCATTCCAGGACTTGGGCGGTACCACTCCGTTCATGTACGCTTTCAACCCCCGTGAAGAAATCATGCTCATTTGGGAAAAGCTCACTGGCGCACGTTTGACCAACAGCTACGCACGTATCGGCGGTATGTACCGCGATACCTACAATGGTTTCGAAGAAGACGTTCTCGCTGCTTGCACTTCCGTGGAAAAGGCTCTCAAGGACCTCCACGCTTGCTTGGACCGTAACCGTATCTTCCTGGATCGTACCGTTGGTATCGGCAAGATCTCCAAGGAACGCGCAATCAGCTACGGCTGGACCGGCCCCGTGCTCCGTGCAACCGGCGTCGCAAGCGACCTCCGCAAGGATGAACCGTACTACGATTATGAAACCTACGACTTCGAAGTTGTCGTAGGCACCCAGGGCGACGCAAACGACCGTCTCCAGGTTCGTCTCGCTGAAATCGAAGAATCTGTGAAGATCGTCCGTCAGGCTCTCAAGCGCTTGGCTCCGGGCCCCATCGACATCGTCGATCCGCGCATCCGCGTGCCGAACCACAAGCTTGCTTACCAGGATATGGAAGGCCTTATCGGTCGCTTCAAGAGCGTTTACGAAGGCATCCGCGTACCGGAAGGCGAATTCTACTGCGGTACCGAATGTGCCAACGGTGAACTCGGCTTCACCATCGTTTCTGATGGTTCCGGTCATCCGTACCGTATCAAGGCTCGTTCCCCCAGCTTCGCACACGTTTCCGCATTTGCAGAACTGGTGGAAGGTCTCACCATGGCTGACTCCATGGCAATCCTTCCGGGCCTCAACATGATTGCAGGAGAACTTGACCGATGAGAGAACATATTCAAGGCGCAGTTCACTTTGTCGCCAACAATAACTTGAAGTTCGATCGTCCGGCAGAACCGATCCCGGCTCTCCCGGATCCGGCCGAAACTTTTGGCCATGTCCATAAGGCTCAGCCGCAGCCGTCCCCGAAGGAAGTGCTGGACAAGCTCTCCACTCCCGAAATCAAGGAACGTTGCGCAGACCTCCTGAGCCGCTACCCGGAAGGCCAGGGCGCACTTCTCGAAGTGCTTTGGCTCGTGCAGGGCGTGTTCGGCTGGGTTCCGACTGAAGGTATCCGCTGGGCTGCTAACGTCTGCGGTTGCGCTCCGGCTCACGCAATGGGCGTCGCTACTTTCTACACCATGTACAATCACGCTCCCAAGGGCAAGTTCATGTTGCAGTTCTGCCGCAACATCAGCTGCGCCATCAAGGGTGCTCAGCCCCTCATCAAGTATGTGGAAAACAAGCTCGGTATCAAGTCCGGCGAAACCACTGCTGATGGCATGTTCACCATCCTTCAGGTCGAATGCCTCGGTTCCTGCGGCAACGGCCCCATGATGCTGGTGAACGACGATTTCGCAACTGACGTTGTTGATGGTCAGCTCAAGATGAAGCGTGGCACTACTCTTACCGAAGCTTCCATCGATCGCATTGTCGATTGGTGCAAGGCCCACGCAAACAACGTTCCCAAGCACGACGTGCTGGGCGGCACTGTTAAGGGCCACTGCGGTCATCCGGGCGCTCCGGGTGCAACTGCAAAGCCGCAGGTTGCTGACTACGCTCCTCCTTCTCCGGTTCTCGCCGTGAAGGCTGAAGCTGATGAAACTGGCGCAACCCTCACTTGGAAGGGCGCTCCGGAATTCACCAAGATCGTTGTTGAAAAGAAGAACGGTTCTGAATGGGTCGCCGTTGGCGAACCCGGCGTTAAGGACAAGGCTTTCGTCGACGCAGCCGGTAAGGTTGGTGACGAATACCGCATGATCGCCACCTCTGGCGAACGCGTGGCTAAGCCCTCCAATGTCGCTGTTACCACTCAAAAGCCGGTTCCGGAAGAAAAGGCGGTTTAATCATGGCAGAATGCGTAAAAGTTTGTACAGAAAACTTTGGCAAGGGCGCCCAGGACATCGAAGTCTACAAGAAGCTGGGTGGCTACGCTAACATTTCTGAACGCTTGTTCAATATGAGCCAGTTCGAACTCATCGACTACGTGCAGCGCTCCAATCTGCGTGGCCGTGGCGGTGCAGGCTTCCCCACTGGCATGAAGTGGAGCTTCGTTCCCCGCGGTACCGGCAAGCCGGTGTACATCGTGGTGAACGCTGACGAAGGCGAAGGCGGTACCTTCAAGGACCACTTCCTCATGCTGGAAGATCCTCATCGCTTGATCGAAGGTTTGATCATTGCCGCTTGGGCTCTCGGTTCCCGCGCAGCTTACATCTACTGCCGTGGCGAATTCCTGCCCTGCATCGAAAGCCTCAACAAGGCTTTGAACCAGGCTTATGCCGCTGGCTACCTTGGCGAAAATATCTGCGGAACCAAGTTCTGCTTCGATATCTTCGTACACCGTGGCGCTGGCGCCTACATTTGCGGTGAAGAAACCGCACTCATTAACTCTCTCGAAGGCCAGAAGGGTCAGCCCCGCTTGAAGCCGCCTTTCCCGGCTGTTAGCGGTGCCTGGAAGAGCCCCACCTGCGTGAACAACGTAGAAACCATCATGGCTCTCCCCTGGATCCTGCAGCACGATCCTAGCGAATACGCTAAGATGGGTACTCCCCGTGCAGGCGGTACCAAGGTGTTCTGCATTTCTGGTGACGTAAAGAATCCGGGCGTTTATGAAGCTCCTCTCGGAACTCCCATGATGACCATGATCAACGAATACGCCGGTGGCGTCGTCGGTGGCAAGCTGAAGGCTGTGCTCCCGGGCGGTTCCTCCTGCGCTCCGCTGACTGCAGAAGAAGCTGCTGTGGCCACCATGGATTACGAATGCTTGGCCTCCATGAAGACCATGTTCGGTTCCGGTGCTATGATTGTCATCAACGACACTCATAACATGGTTGATCTCCTCAACGTTCTCGGTAACTTCTATAGCCACGAATCCTGCGGCCAGTGCACTCCCTGCCGCGAAGGTACCGGTCTTCTGCACCGTATCCTCAACCTCATCGTCGATGGCAAGGGCCACGATGGCGACGTTGAACTCATGCAGAGCCTTACTGGTGGTTTTGGCGGCGTGACCATCTGTCCGCTGTCCGTTTCCCTGGGCGGTCCTGTAGCTTCCTACAGCACCAAGTTCCGTGCAGACTTTGACGAATACATCGCAAAGAACCCGGATCACGCAAAGCCCCGTGTACAAGAAACTTATCGTCCTGGAATCTTCTGGTAATAAATTATGAGTAACTTCTATAACATGCCGAAACTCCCGACCGAAAACAGCCCGAAGGTGGAAATCTTCGTGGATGACAAGGCCGTGATGGTTCCTGGCGACACAAACCTCCTCGAAGCCCTCAAGGCTGTCGGGATCGAAACTCCTCACGTCTGTTACCATCCGTATCTTCCGGTTTCCGGTAACTGCCGTCAGTGCCTCGTTGAACAGGAAGGCCCCCGCGGTCGTATGCTGGTCATTGCCTGCTACACTCCTGTTGCCCCGGGCATGAAGATCTACACTCCTGCATCCTCCGCACGCGTCAAGAACGCCCGTAAGGCAACTCAGGAATTCATGCTGGTGAACCACCCGCTGGATTGCCCGATTTGCGACAAGGCTGGCGAATGCACCCTGCAGGAAAACTACATGGAAGCTGGCCAGAACGAAGGCCGCATGCGTCCGGAATATGGTAAGAACTACCACGGTAATCCGGCTCACCAGTTCATTGACTCCAAGGGTCAGGTCCGCGGTGGTAAGCATGTGGACATCGGCCCCCGCATTCTTCTCGACGAAGAACGCTGCGTTCAGTGCGACCGTTGCGTACGTTTCATGCGCACCATCGCCAAGGACGAACAGCTGCAGCTCGCTGGCCGCGCCGACCATACCTACATCTCTACTTTCCCTGGCGAAAAGCTGGACCACGAATATGACCTCTGCGTCACCGACGTGTGCCCCACTGGCGCCATGACTGCAAAGTACTTCCGTTTCCAGAAGCGCGTATGGCTCCTGAGCCACACTCCGACCATCTCCATGGACGACTCCCTGGGTGCAAACATCTGGTTGGACCACGCCGACGGCCGCATCTACCGTATGATGCCCCGCTGCAACCCGGAAGTGAACCGCAGCTGGATCTCTAACACCACCCGTCTCGCATTCCAGACCTTCAGCGAAAACCGCTTGCCGGCTATGGGCCTCAAGGTGATCAAGGAAGAAATGGGCGAGGGCAAGGTCGCAATCGTCGCTGGTGGCGCCTGCACCATCGAAGACTTGGCAGCTATCAAGCTCCTCAAGGATACTCTTGGTGACAAGGCTGAAGTCTTCGGCGGCACCTTCAAGAAGGTTGGCTCTCCGGACGGCATCGCTATGAGCGGTGACCCCATGGCAAACCGCGCAGGCTTCAAGCTCATGGGCATTGCCGACGACAACCTGGCTGACCTCGTCAAGCGCGCTGGTGAATTCAACGTTCTCCTCACCGTCAACGCCGACCTCTTCGGTGAAGACGCTGCCGCTGCCAAGGGCCTGGAAAAGATCGCAACTCGCATTGCTCTTTCCGCCTTTGACGACGAAACCGCCAAGAAGTCCACTCTCGCCTTCGGTATCAAGCACTGGAGCGAAGTCCAGGGTACCATGGTCAACTGCAACAACCTCCTCCAGAAGTTGAATGCAGCCCCGACCTGCCCGGATGCAGATCTCCGCCCGGCTTACGAAGTGATTTCTGAACTTGCTGGCAAGCCTTTCACAAGCGCATTCGAAGCCTTCAAGAAGGCAGGCGAATACGCATCTGTTCTCGCTGGTCTCGCATACGATTCCATCAAGAGCACTGGCAAGCTCCTCGAAGGAGGTAACGCATAATGGATATCATCGAATCCAAATCCTGGGTTGAATGGCTGATCACGATTGCGAAGTTCGCCTTCTGCTTCGTGCCGGTCCTTTACATCCTTCTTTTGATCCCTATGGAACGTCGTGGCGCCGGCTTCATGCAAGACCGTCAGGGCCCGAACCGCTCCTACATCAAGATCCCGTACTTCGGTAAGATCCGTTTGTTCGGTTACGTACAGAACATGTGCGACGGCGCCAAGCTGTTCTTCAAGGAAATGTTCGCTCCCAAGGGTGCAAACAAGATCCTTTACTACGCAGCTCCGGCAATTCCGTTTGCCATCGTCTTCCTCTCTCCCTGCGTCATTCCTTGGTTTGGTCCCATGGTTTTCGACTGGGCTGGCGAAGTTGTGCGTATCCCGGGCTCCATCGTTGATTCCGACGTCGGCGTCCTCCTCCTCTTCGGTCTTTCCTCTCTGTCCGCATACGGTGCAGTCCTGGCTGGCTGGGCTTCCAAGTCCAAGTACAGCTACCTCGGTTCTCTCCGTACTACCGCAATGACCGTCAGCTACGAAGTCTGCCTGGGCCTCTCCCTCATGGGCGTGCTCCTCTTGGCAGGTTCCTTCAACCTGACCGACATCGTTAGCTGGCAGGAACACCACGTTTGGGGTATCGTTGCACAGCCCATCGCCTTCATCTGCTTCCTCATCGCTAGCATCGCCGAAACCGGCCGTGCTCCCTTCGACGTTGCAGAAGGTGAACCGGAACTGGTTGCAGGTTACCACACCGAATATGGTGCTATGCACTTCGGTCTTTTCTACATGGGCGAATACTCCCACATCTGCATCAACAGCTTCCTTATCGCAACGCTGTTCCTCGGTGGCTACTCCATCCCGTTCGTGACTACTGAAACCATTCAGGCTCACATGGGTGGCTCTCTCGCTATCCTCTGCTGGGTGTTGGCATTCCTCGCTCTCGCATTCCTCCACATGGTACATCGCTACTCCAAGAAGCTGGCTGCCACCAAGCAGACCCACCGCTTCGAAGTTCTCCGCGAATACCGTCTGTACAACATTGTTGGCTGGCTCGCAGTTATCGTTCTCATCGCCGCTGGTGCTTGCTCCTGGATGTTCTTCACTCCGGAAGTTGCCCACACCGCTGCTGGTGTTAACACCCTCGGTACCGCTCTCGGTACTGCTGCTATCCACCTCTTGGTTCTCGTGGTCAAGAGCATCATGTTCTGCTGGGTCTGGATCTGGGTCCGTTGGACTCTCCCGCGCTTCCGTTATGACCATGTCATGAACCTGGGCTGGAAGGTTATCCTGAACATCGCTCTCGTTAACCTTGTTGTCACCGCTATTGCTGCAAAGCTCTTGGGAGGTAACTAATGGCTCGCGTTATTAAACAGAAACCCATGAACTGGGTTGAACGCCTTTACGTTTACGAATGTCTCCGTGGCTTGTTCACCACGTTGAAGCATGCCGCTCGCGGTTTCTTCCGTTACGAACAGCTGCCGACCATTTCCTATCCGGAAGGCCAGCCGGACATTCCCAGCAACTACCGCGCTAAGCACCGCTTGATGCTCCGCGCCGACGGTACTCCCCGTTGCGTTGCCTGCGGCATGTGCGCTGCAGCTTGCCCTGCTCACTGCATTTTCATCGAAGCAACCAAGAGCGACGATCCGCGTATCGAAAAGCGCGTGATGCGTTTCGACATCGACCACCTGGTCTGCGTATTCTGCGGCCTCTGCGTCGAAGCTTGCCCGGTTGATGCACTCCGCATGGACACCAAGCAAATCGTATTTGAACACCGTACCCGCGAAGAATTCGTGGCTCATCTCGAAGACCTCACCAACTGGGATCCGAAGGATTACCCCGAAGATGCACAGAGCCAGATGGCTCCGGGCGGTACCAAGAATGCCGAGGCCCGCAAGGTCTGGGGCATGGAGGTTAAATAATGCTCGCATTGATTTACTTCATTATCCTGGCAGTCGTCGCAGTTGGCTCCGCTATCTGCGTGCTCCTCTCCAAGCACCCCCTCTACGGTGCACTTTCCCTCGTCGTGTCCATGCTTTCTCTCGCTGGCATCTACGGTCTTCTGGGCAGCCCCTTCATCGGTGTTGTCCAGGTGATGGTCTACGCAGGCGCAATCATGATGCTCCTGACCTTCGTGATCATGGTGCTTAACGCCGCCAAGGACAGCAAGACTCCCATGTTCGACAAGGTTTCCCTCTTCGTGATTCCCGCAGCCCTGGTGCTGGCTGGTCTCGTCGGTTTCGTGCTGGTTCGCTCCGGCATCGCTTTCGACGCCACCACCCTCCGCGGCTCCGTGAAGTTCACTTCCGAAACCCTTTTCAACCTCTCTCAGACTGGTCCGGGTTACTTCGTCCTGTTCGAAGTCATCGGCCTTCTGCTCCTCTCCGCTATGGGTGCTGCTGTTCTCATGGCTAAGAAGCGTCTGGGTACCGACAACGAGGAGGAAAAATAATGGAACTCCAAGCTATGTACGTTCAGATTCTGGCCCTGGTGATTTTCGCCATCGGCCTCATCGTGGCCATTTCCCGCCGCAACGTGTTCTTCGTGCTCATGGGTGTTGAACTCGCCCTGAATGCAGTGAACCTCTCCTTCGTCGGTTTCGCAAAGACCTTGCCCGCCGACCTGAGCGCTGCTGGTCAGATCGTGCCGCTGTTCACCATCGCCGTCGCTGCTGCCGAAGCTTGCGTTGGCCTTGCCATGGTGATCATGATTTTCCGTAACCGCGAAAGTGTCGATGCTGACACCTTCACAAACTTGAAGGGGTAATAATCAATGACTAATTTACCGCTTTGGTTTATTCCGCTCTTCCCGCTTATCGGCTGCATCGTTCTCGGCGCTATCGCCGTGATCTCCTCCGGTGAAAAGAAGGGCCCGTCCGAAGGCTTCGTCGGCGCACTCTCCGTGCTGTTCCCGGCTCTCGCTTTCGTAAGCGTTGTGCTGCTTTCCTTCAACATGCCCGAAGACGGCATCCGCAGCACCCTCTGCAACTGGATCGACATCCCCATGCTCAAGGTGGATATCGGCTTCCTGTTCGATGGTCTGTCCCGCATCATGCTGTTGTTCGTCACGGGCATCGGCACCTTGATCGCGCTCTACTCCAACGGTTACATGCACGGCGACCGCGGTTTCGCTCGCTTCTTCGCCTACATCAACCTGTTCTTGTTCAGCATGATCGTGCTCGTGCTCTCCGACAGCCTCCTGCTCACGTTCCTCGGTTGGGAAGGTGTGGGTCTCTGCTCCTACCTCCTCATCGGTTTCTGGAACCACGACGTCAACAACTGCAAGGCTGCTAACAAGGCATTCATCGTGAACCGCGTGGGCGATATCGGCTTCCTCCTGGGTATGCTGGTTCTCTGCACCATCGGTGGATCCAACATCCTCAACTACGATGCACTCAATGCTTTCATCGGCATGATCATGGGTTCTGGCAACCTTGAAATCGTCATTCCGATCCTCTCCATCGCAGGTCTCTGCTTCTTCATCGGTTGCACCGGTAAGTCCGCTCAGATTCCGCTCCTCACTTGGTTGCCCGATGCAATGGCTGGTCCGACCCCGGTTTCCGCCCTTATCCATGCTGCAACCATGGTGACCTCCGGTGTCTACCTGCTTGCTCGTCTTTCCACCATGTTCGTCCAGATTCCGTTTGTTCTGGATGTCATCACCTGGATCGGTCTCCTCACCGCCTTCTGGGCTGCTGTGGCTGGCCTCTTCCAGAACGATATTAAGAAGGTCCTTGCTTACTCCACCATCTCCCAGCTTGGCTACATGTTCATGGCTGCAGGTGTTGCCGCATTCGACGCTTCCATCTTCCATGTGTTCACCCACGCCTTCTTCAAGGCAGCTCTCTTCCTCGGTGCCGGTGCTGTGATTCACTCTCTCGCTGGCGAACAGGATATGCGCAAGATGGGTGGTCTTCTCAAGAAGACTCCGGTTACCGCATGCGTGATGATCTTTGCATTCCTCGCCATTATCGGTTTCCCGGGATTCGCTGGTTTCTGGTCCAAGGACTTGATTCTTGAACGTCTCTACATGAGTGGTCCTATGGGTCCGTTCTTCTATGCAGCCGGCCTCCTCACTGCAGTGATCACCGCCGTCTACATGGGCCGTCTCATTGTTCTCACCTTCTTCGGTTCCTACCGTGGTTCCAAGGAAAGCGAAGAACACATCCACGAAGCTCCGGCTTGCATGTTGTTCCCCATGGTGGTTCTCGCTTTCGGTGCAATCTTCGCTGGTTACTTCTGGGCCGACTCCATGGGCATCAAGTTCTTCGAAGAATCTCTCGCACCGGTCGTTGGTGCTGCCCAGCAGGTTCTCCATCATAGCGAAGCTCACATCAACCCCATGGTCTTTGCTGGCCTCGGCACTCTCGCTGCCCTTCTCGGTATGGGCATCGCCTGGGCAAAGTACGGCAAGGCTCGTATCCCGGCTGCCAAGGGTTCCTCTGCTCCTCAGGGCAAGATGGCTACCTGGACATTCTTCTGGGATTACGTTCACGGTGTTGTGATTACCGTTGTCAATGCCATCGCATGGGTGGTTGACAACTGCGTCGACAAGCTGGTTCAGTTTGCTCAGTGGTTGGTTGGTGGCGTTGCCGAAATCCTCGGCGATGGTGCCGCTTCCTTCCAGGTCCGCAAGGTTCGCCTCCAGATCGCTCTTAGCATCGCTGGTGTGGCTGCCCTTGTGATTGTTGTTCTTTTGACTGGAGGTTTGATCTAATGCTGTTGCATCTCCTCGTCTTAGCACCGTTCGTTGCCGCTATCCTCATGGTGGCAACCTCCAAGGAAGATCCCAAGTCCTCTTCTCGACTGGCCTTCCTCTTCGCCCTGGCATTCTTCGGTATGTCCATCGCTAACATCGCTGCTGGCAACCAGGCAACCGAAGCCTACGAATGGTTCCGCATTCCTGGCGCAAAGGGCCCGGTCTACTACTACCTCTATAGCCATGGTCTTGGTGCTTGGATGGTTCTCCTCTCTACCGGTCTTTCCCTGGTAGCCTTGATTACCGCCCGTAACACCACCTGCAAGAACTACCGCAACTTCGCTATCGGCATCTTCGCCTTGATGGGCGCCATGAACGGCACCTTCCTCGCAGCCGATGCAGTTCTGTTCTTCTTCTTCTTCGAAGCCATGGTTATCCCGGCTGCAGTCCTCATCGCTGGTTTCGGCGGCAAGGATCGCGCAAAGGCTGCAATGACCTTCGCCATCTACACCCTCGTGGGCTCCGCTCCCATGATGGTCGCTCTGTGGTACCTGATTTCCCAGGCTGACAGCTCCCTGCTCCTCTCCCTGGCAATCGCCCTGCAGAACATGCCCGAAGGCGCTCAGACCGCAATCCTCGTAAGCTTCCTTCTCGCCTTCATGGTGAAGACTCCGATCTTCCCGTTCCACGGCTGGCAGGCAATTTCCTACTCCGAAGCCCCGGCTCCTCTTTCTGCAATCCTCACTGGTGCAATGAGTAAGGCTGGCGTGTTCGGCTTCATCGCTTGGATCCTCCCGATCTTCCCGATGAACATGTCCGTTGTTACTGTTATGATGTGGCTCGGCCTCGTGACCGCCGTCTACGGCGCTCTCATGGCTCTCCGTGCTACCGACGCCAAGAAGCTCCTTGCCTTCAGCTCCATGGGCCATCTCGGTCTCGCTGTGGCAGGCGTGTTCAGCCTCTCCGAAGCAATGCTCCCCGCAGTGCTCGTTCTCCTGGTTGCTCACGGTATCTCCGCTGGCGCCCAGTTCCTCTTGATGGGTATTGCAGAACGCATGACCGGTACTCGCGAACTGGATAAGCTGGGCGGTCTCGCCCGCGTTACTCCGGTGTTCGGCACCTTGTTCGGCTTCGTTGCAATCCTCGCTCTCGCAATTCCTGGTACTGCAGGCTTCGTCGGCGAATTCACCGTTCTCATGTCTCTCTGGGATATGGGTCCGATGCCCGCTCTCGTCGCTGGCCTTTGCATCATCCTCTCTGCCGCCTACATGCTCCGCTTTGTTCAGAAGGTCATCTTCGGTGAACAGAAGTGCGAAGTTGCCGGTACCCGCATGACTGCCCTGGAAGGTTCTTCCATCGGTATCATGGGCGTGCTGCTCCTCGTGTTCGGTATGCACCCGGCATTCATCACCAACGCTCTCCACCTCTTCGACGAACAGGCCATCGAAACCATGGCCAAGCTGGCTGGCGAAAAGCCGGCTGCCGCTGCCGAAGACGAAGAAGTTGCTCCCCAGAGCATCCCGGGCGTCGATGCTGAAGTTGATGAAAACGTGGCTGAAGTCGCAGTCCCCATGACTGAAGAAGATTTCCGTCAGTTGGACTCCAACCTCGCTGCCAACGGCTTTAGCGCAGAAGAACGCGCTAACCTGATTGCCCAGCTCAAGGAAATGAATGCCGAAGAATCTGCCGAAGCCGCTGCAGAACCTGCCGCTGCTGAAGGAGGTAACAAGTAATGAATAGCATTATCAATCTCTTGCCGGTTATCCTGGTCGCTGTTGGCGCCCTCATTACCTTGGCTGCAGAACCGTTCGTCAAGGACGACAACAAGCACAAGGTGCTTCCCTGGGTTGCAACCCTCTTCGTTGCTCTCGGTGCAGGCGCTTTCGCTCTCGTCCAGAACGACACTTTCTTTAACCTCTACGCAATGGATCCTGTCCGCCGCCTGCTGGGTGTGGCTATCTTCCTTTGCGCATTCCTCGGCATTGCCGGCCTCCAGTGGACTCTCGGTCACGAAAAGTTCAAGGGTGGTGAAGCCTACGGTCTGTTGCTCCTCGCTACCTGCGGTGCAACCCTCATGACCCAGGCTATCGACTACTTGGCCCTCTTCCTGGGCATGGAACTGGCTAGCTTCCCGATCTACGCTCTCGTAGGCCTCCGTCGTAAGGACGTGAACGCTAACGAAGGTGCTTTCAAGTACTTCGTTTCCGGTTCCGTCTTCAGCGCCATCTTCCTCTACGGTGTGGCTCTCATGTACGGTGCAACTGGTACCACTCACTTCTTCGGTGCAGTGATCCCGGGCCGCGAAGCTATCTACGGAATGGGTATCCTCTTTGCCATCGTCGGCCTCCTCTTCAAGGCTGGCGCTGCTCCGGTTCACTTCTGGGTCGCTGACGTCTACACCGGCGCATCCGTTGCTGTGACCGCTTTCATGGCCGCAGTGGTCAAGGTCGGCGCTCTCGCTGCCCTCGCTTCTGTATGGCTGGGCATCCTCGTTACCCGCGCTGGCATTCAGGCTAACGTATGGAACCTCTCTGAACAGGTGACTATCGCCGGTCAGTCCAAGGCTCTCTTCTACGTCGTGCTTATCGTTGCCGTGCTCTCCATTGTGTTCGGTGCATTCGGCGGTCTCGCTCAGAAGTCCGTCCGTCGCATCTTGGCTTACTCCGCTGTGATGAACGCTGGTTTCATCGTGCTCGGCCTCCTTTTGCCGAACTACCTTGAAAACGGCACCGTCCAGATGGGCGCTATGTTCTACTTCCTCGTGACCTACGCCATCGGTTCTGCAGGTGCCCTCACCGGTATCGCATACCTCTCTGGCCGCGAAGACCGTCACGAAAACCTCTGCGATCTCCAGGGTCGCGGTCGCAAGCGTCCGTTCGTGGCTCTCGGCGTAACCGTGTGCTTGGCAAGCCTTGCCGGCCTTCCGCCTGTTGCCGGCTTCCTCGCAAAGTTCACCTTGTTCACCGAAGCATGGGCTGGTGGCATGGGCTGGGTTGCAGCTCTCGCATTTGCCCTCTCCCTGGTGGCCGCTGTGTACTACCTCCGCATTGCCTTCGTTCTCTTCATGCCGGCTAAGGCTGAATGTGAATGCAAGTGCTGCTGCGAAAAGAGCGCACCCTATAGCTACCTTCTCAAGTTCGGCGTTACCATCGCAGCTCTCGCTCTGTTGGTGATCGGCGTCCTTCCGAAGCTCGCTCTCCTCGCTTAATAGCGAACGCGCGCAATAAAGCGCCGCGCAATTAAGCGCCGCGCAATAAAGCGCCGCGCAATTAAGCACCGCGCGACAATGCGCAAAACCCCGTAGGCTAAAACCTACGGGGCTTTTTGTTTAATGGGTCGTTTAATAAGCTTGTCGTTTGATAAGCTTGTCGTTTATTCCCCGGTCTTTGTGCTGATGTCCTTCACGAACAGGAACAGGCTCTGGTTTACGTCGCTGTAGTCGTCGGCGGGGAGCATCTCCATCATGGTGGGGCGGAATACGTTTTCGTAGCGGCGGCGGTAGAAGATTTCGATGGAACTTGCGCCGCCCATAAAGTGCCTGCGCAGGAATTCCAGGTTGGTGCTGCCAAGGTAGCTTTCCAGGTCGTCGGGATGCACCAGGCCCGAAGTGCCGAAGCCGTGAAGCCATTCGGAAATCTTCTCGGAGAAACCCTGCGCACTGTTCTTTTCAGACAAGTTCATCTGGATGATGCTGAACGTATCGTAGGTGAGGTTCACCTTCAGGATCTTCGTGTAGGACCTGCAGATCGCGCCGTACGCTTCCCGCTGGCCGCGCCTGTCCACGCCTCGGGTCTTGTAGTAGTTTTCCTTGTCGCGGTACATCATCTTGTCCGCCGCGTTCTTCATCTCGGTCAAGTCGGCGTACGGGTTACGGCGCTGCTCCGCGAACCCCACCGACAAGAAAAGCTCCTTCGCCAGCTTGCCCGACCACTGTTCCGTTTCCTCCAGGATCCTCTCCTTGAAAACGGCGCCCTCCACGTCGGAAAAAAGCTGCACCATGAACTCGTCGCCACCCACGCGGTAAACCTTGCCGCTGCCCGCGAAAGCCTTCAGAATACATTCGCTGGCACCCTTGATCAGTTCGTCGCCCGCGTTGTGCCCCAGGGTGTCGTTCACCTCCTTCAGGCCGTTGATGTCGATGGAGAAGAAAATCATGTTGTCCGGAATGGGGGAGCCCTTCATCTGGCGGTAGTTCTGTTCGTAGGCGTTGCGGTTGTACACGCCGGTCAGGGAATCCACCTCGGCCTCAACCACCAGGCGCTCGTTGCGCTCCTGCGCCACCACGAAAATATGCACGATGATGCAGCCGATGAACGTGCCTACGGAATAGAACGGAGCGTCGGGATACAGCAGCTGGAACACCCCCGTAAGCAGCGGCGCCATCACGAACATGAGCACCGCGGAGTACTTTTTGCGCTTGTCGCTTGAACTACGAAAAAGGGCGAAGGTGGTCAAAATACCCGTGACCACGTAGAACGCGTACTGGTTCAAGAAGGCCACTTCCCTGAACAGCTCGGTCTTGTACTGGTGATCGGCGGTAATGGTGAACACCGTAGGTGTAAAGCAGTTGCGCACCACGAGGCACACCTGGAATGCCAGAACCAGGAAACCCAGTCCCTGGATAATCTGCGGCCTCTTCACTTCGCCCTGCAGGTAAGTCAGCACGAAGTACAGCCAGAAGTTGGCGGTGACTGCCGACGAAATATGGAACACCGAGGAACTGATGAACAAGGCGGTGTCGCTCTTGACATAGGGCATGGCGGCCAGCCCCCAGGCCGTGTCCTGCAGGCAGAAGAAAACGCACCAGAGAAGCAGCCTGCGGTAGGCCCTGTCCACCGGGGAGCTGTTGTCGCGGAACACGTAGGCATGGCGGAAAATAATCGTAAGGACGATTGCATAGGAAAGCGCCAAAATCCAGTAAAGCGAATGAACCACAGGAACCTCGAAAAATCTGTAAGTAATTTAACATAAAATTCCCGCTGCTCTCGCCCCACATGTCATCGCGAGGGCCGAAGGCCCGTGGCGATCCAAAGCATCCCGTCCCCGATGTTATGTCATCGCGAGGAACGTAGTGACGTGGCGATCCAAGCATTACATTTAATGCAAATGGAATGATAAAAATTATTTACAATTTCTTCAAATGCTTATATTTCGCTTACATTAATACGTTATCTGTAATATTAATCACAAACTCATTTGCCAAAATCTTGTCTTTTTAGCTCAAAAAGCTAAATTTCGCGCCGTAAAAATTTTTCAACGGGACCCCTAAAATGAAAAAATTCCTTTTCACAACCCTCGCTGTCGGTGCCTTGGCTGTAAGTGCTAATGCGGCCTTGACTGTGAATTCTAAAGGCTGCTACCAGATTAGTTCTGCCAGTGAACTTTCTGAATTCGCTTCTGTTGTAAATAATGGCGAAAAGACTGCTTGTGCTGCTGTTACAAAAAGCATCACACTTACTGGAACATGGACCCCGATTATGGGATTCAAGGGTGTATTTGACGGCGGTTACGATAGAAATGATGACGCTCCAATTACGATTAGTGGCTTGAAGTTTGACAATTCTTCTTCCGAAGTAGGATTGTTTGGTAGCGCTGAAGGCGGAGCTCTCATTCGTAATGTTTCCATTGTCAATGGAAGTGTTGGCGCTGATAAATATGTCGGTGGTATCGTTGGAAACGTTGTTGCTGCTAGTGAAAATGTGAGCGATTTGAAAAGCGTTGTAATTGATAACTGCAATTATAGCGGATCCGTTAAAGGTAATGAAAATGCCGGAGGCCTTGTAGGTAATATTTCCTCCAACACCAGTGTAACAATTACAAACAGCTATAGTACCGCTACTATTGAAAAATACACATCCAGCAAGAGTGACCAGGGTGGCTTAGTTGGTTATGTTGGCGCAAATGCGACCCTTAAACTGGTTAACTGCTATAGCACTGGTTCTGCTACAACAAATCCTCTTGTAGGAAATTCTAGGGGTACGATTACTGGTGATAACGTAGGCTGTAAAAAAACTGGCACTTTGTTTGACAAGTGCGATGATGTTGTAAAGAGTGGTGTTTATTCAAATTCCAACTCTGCAAATGTTGTTGCCAACTACGAAAGCAATTTGAATAACGAAGATTACCAAATTGCCAATGTTCGTTCCACTTATGATGCTTCCGCTATCGAAACTATGCTTGCTCCGGATCTTAGCGGCATTAGCTTCAAGGACACCACATGGACGGAAGGTTCTCTTTGGAGAAAGAAAACCTACGCAATTACATCTTCTACTTTGAATGATACTGAACCGGTGGTCCTTCCTCAGAGTTTGACCATTGACAGTGTTGTTCTTGATCGTGAATTCCAGCCGAAAGTGAATTCCACGGTTATGTTACCTTTTAGCATTGCTGCAAATGCTGTTGAAGGTGGTAAGTTCTTCAACATTACTGCAATGGGTGAAACAGATGGTGTTTGGAATGTCACTGGTGATCAGGAAGTTACGACCATTAAGGCTCATACCCCTTATCTTGTCAAGCCGACTGCAAATCGCTTGATTTTCCGCGGAAAGGTAACTCTTGAGGCTACTGATGGCAGCATGAACGAAGTTGCCATTGATGGTGCAGACAACTGGTCCTTCCGCGGTGTGTATGCTACAAAGCTCTGGGAAGAAAATGATCCTGAAATAGGAACAGCAGGCCAGGCATATGGCTATTCTTCTAAGGCCGATGCTGATCGTGGCATTACTGAAGGTTCTTTTGTCAGAGTCGGAAAGAATGTCCGTTTGAAGCCTATGCGTGGTTACCTGTACTATGCAGTTCCGCGTTGCTCTGGCCTTTGCAAGTCGGCTGCAATTTCTCTCGATGACCTTCCGTCCACAATCGTTGTAAATCTTATTGAGAAGGATTTGCCGCCTTATATTCCAGAAGTTGAAGAAGTGGTAGAAACCATCAATCCTATTGTTGGCGAAGAAACAGAAGAACAGGAAGATGCTCCGCTGTCTATTGTAAAGCCCATGATCGCTCCGGAAGCTGTGAAGGCAAATCGCTGGTTTGATCTCAATGGTCGTTTCCTCAATAAGAAGCCCACCAACCATGGCTCTTTCTACAACAAGCCGGTCATCATCAAGTAAGGAGGGAGTACAAATGAACATGGAAATTGAAAAGAAAGAATATGTCGCTCCTGCAATGACTATCGTTGATATGAAGATGGAAGCCCCTTTGCTTGGTGGCAGTGAATGTCTCATTGGCTGTGCAGCGTCTGAAGATCCTGATGATCCGTGGGATCTTGAATAATCTTCCCTCACACTCTTTTTTAGAATCTCACAGAAGCTTCCCCGCGTTCAATAACCTTAAAAAATCCCCTACGCCTTAAGCGCCGGGGATTTTTGGTTCTATTTAGAACTGTTCAAAGAATTTGTGCACGGCTTCCGGAACCCAGGTGCTTTCCCAGTTCCAACCGACGCCCATATTACCGGTGTCGTGTGCGGTCCACTGATGATCTCCGGGCCAGCTGCACCACTTCACAGGGAAGCGGGGGTCCACGGTCTTGAAGTCGTAGCAGACATGTCCTGTATTGCCGCTGATTTCTTCGGGCTTTTCGGCGCTGGCATCAGTAAACTGGCTGTCGCCATCAGAAGCCTTACCGTTGTTCTTGAGGATACGGGGCAGAGCACTGTCTCTTGCACGCTTGTAATCGCAACGGCCATCATTAACACCATGGACGTTCATCCATGCGATAGGCAACTTCTTGTTGGAACCATTTTCCTGAGGGAGCCAAATGTTATAGTCTGCGACAGCGTAGGTTGCCACGGCGCGGATGCGGTCCTGGTAATCCTGGGCGAGGGAGTTGGAATACATTGCCCCGAAGCTGAAGCCGGTAACGAACACGCGGCTAGTATCGATGCAGTAATTTTCTTCCATGGTGGTCAGCATCTTTCCGAAGAAGTCGTGGTCATCCTGGCCCTTGTTCCAGAGGCCGCCCACAGCCTGTGCAGAAACGAAGATGTAGTCGCCGTTCTTGTCCAGAACCTGCTGGCCATAGTACGGGGTAGGATGGTCGTAGTCCGGAGTATGGTGCACGAAGTCTTCGGCGGAACTGCCGTAGCAGTGCATGGCGAACATAATCTTGTAGGGCTTGGTGTTGTCGTAGTTCTTGGGCAAGGTGATGAAATATTCGCGGTTGGTGCCGTTCACGTTCACCACGTGGTGCTCACCGTTTTCCACACGCTTGTCGGTGCGCAAGGTAGACTCCTTGCCGCAACCCTTACTGGGGGTAGGTGCGTTCTTAAGTGCGTAACCGAACTTGTATTTCTTTTCGGCCTGGGTAAGTTCCAAGGCCAGTGTGGTATCAAGCTTGCTCAGCGCCACGGTCAAGGTATCGTAACCGTCGGCGATAACCTGAAGGTCGTCTGTAGCAGAGAACTTGAGAAGGGCGCGGGACTCTCCGCCCAAAGATGCGCTTTCCGAAGATCCGCTGAAGCCGCTTGCGCTTCCGTCGGCGTTGAACTTCACGCTTTGCATTGCAGAGCCGACGCGGACTCGTGCGAAGTAGGTACCCTTGGCGCTAATGCCCTGACGCAGATCGTAGGAACCGGAGCCGTAGAGGGTCTTGCTGGAAACAAGGTTGCCCACCATGTCGAAAACCTTCACCTGTACCGGGCTGCCGCTCTGTGCGTAGTTGAGAACGCCCTGGTTCACATTGATGAAACCTGCTCTTTGTTGCGGGGCAATTCCAAGTTTTTCGTCCACTTCCAGCGAGAACTTGCCGCTGGCATCGGTCTTGGTGGACTTTTCGTTCTTGAGAAGGCTAACGGATGCGTCGGCAACAGCCTTGCCGTCGGCCTTGTTGGTGACTGTTCCCTGCACGGTGTAGGCGTAAGCCGATGTGCACAAGGTTGCTGCAAGCGCGATGGGTAACGCGCGGATAACGGAATTCTTCATTCAACACTCCTTTTTTTTCCCGTATTAAATCCCGAAATTAATCTACCCTGAAATTCGGGGGATAGCCCTTGCGCGAGACGACTTGCCGTGGACAAAAAGTCAACAACGATAAGTTTACAATTTCTTATATTTTGGAACGTTGTGCGGCTTTGCTCAACCTGATTTGCCTAAAGAGGTTTCATATGGATAAGATTTATCGTTCTGGCATTGGTTTCGACGTTCACAAGCTGGTAGAAGGCCGTAAGTGCATTATCGGCGGCGTGGACATTCCTTACGAAAAGGGCCTGCTGGGCCATAGCGATGCCGACGTGCTTCTCCATGCAATCAGCGACGCCCTGCTGGGTGCCGCAGGCCTGGGCGACATCGGCACCTACTTCCCGGACACCGATCCAGCCTTCAAGGGCGCCGACAGTCTGGAACTCCTCCGCAAGGTAGGGGAGGAAGTGGCCAAGGAAGGCTACGACATCATCAACATCGACGCTATTGTCATGTGCGAACGCCCCAAGGTGAACCCCCACAAGGACCAGATGAAGGCTAACATCGCCCGTGTGCTGGGCCTGGATGTAAAGCAGATCGGCATCAAGGGCACCACCACCGAAAAGCTGGGCTTCACCGGCCGCGGCGAAGGCATCGCCAGCCAGGCTGTGGCCATGGTCCGCAGCAAGTAAAGCCATGGTCCGCAGCAAGTAAAGCGCCTTGTCATCCCGGCCTCCGAGCCGGGATCTAAAAAATTAAAGCCTCGGCCGAAGCCGGGGCTTTTGTGTTTTCTGCCGTAGCAGCAAAGTTAAGGTTTGTAATCGCTCTTGGGTTCCTTCAGGATTCCCCGCTGCTCGCGAATCTTGTCCATCACGTTCTCGATGGTGCAACCATGCAGCCAGAAAACCTTGCCTTCCTTTTCCGCTCGCTTGAATTCGTCACCGAAGTCGTGATTCTCGTAGTAATCAACATCAATGCCTTCTACTTTCATAGTATTCGATCTCCTTTTTGTGTGACCTTCGGACCGTAATCAAGATGTCGCTTTGTTTGTTGATTACTAAGGTCCAGAATTTATCATTTAATAACTTCGTTATTTTTGATAACCGGCTCGGAAATGTCCAAGCAAGCTTGGCCGCTTCACTCGCCTTAGTTATCAATTATTTTATTGATTAGCAAGACTGCGTTTTCGTCCGTCTCGCTGTCTTTGTTACAGAAGTCGCCTGAGATAAACTTATTGAGCATCTCAAACGTGAAACCGCGTTCCAGCATTCGCCGGAGCGCATGACCGCTTATGTTCATGAGGTTTTGTTCTGGGGCCTTGAACCCCAAGCTCTACGCAGATCGACGGGAAGCTTTACCCTTCCCTAAGTTCTTGCTTGTCGCAGCCTGCTGGCCGACGCTTGCGAAGTCTGGCAGAGAGTTGATGCGCCTGCCCGTGAAGGACTGCAGTCGGCAGGATTACGTCTCTATGTTTCAAATATACATTTTTTCCCTTAGGGGAGATAATTTCCGAAAAACCCTTGATTTTACGGGAAAATCGAGCGTTTTGGTGCCGGTTTTCCCGTAATTTTTTATACAAACTAATTGAAAATACCCGTTTCCCATGGAAAATACACCCAAAACGCAGGTGTCGGGGCCGAAAATGGCCCCTTTTTTGCGCCATGGTTGTAAAATTTGGCGGCACCCCACCCGATTGACCCGATTTTGTTGCGGACAAACTAGCGATTTACGGGAAAACCCCCGCTTATTAATTCTGTTTTCCCGTAATTTCATCCAC
The DNA here is from genome assembly GCA_024399065.1 of Fibrobacter sp. NCBI lineage: Bacteria > Pseudomonadati > Fibrobacterota > Fibrobacteria > Fibrobacterales > Fibrobacteraceae > Fibrobacter > Fibrobacter sp. The sequence goes on from JAKSIB010000004.1 coordinate 111,921, forward strand.
TTTTCAAAAATTATCCCCCCGGGGCGACCCGGAGGATTTTTTCTATATTTACCCCCAGTTTATTGGATAAAGGAAAAATACTATGCCCGCTGTGGACATGAAACTGGCTGTACTCACTCTTCTCGGTTGTCTTGCACTTTTGATGTACGGTATGAAGACCATGTCCGAAGGTCTTCAAAAGCTCACCGGTAACACTCTGCGCACCATGCTGGGTACCATGACTAAACACCGCGTAATGGGTGTGGCTACTGGTACCGCCGTGACTGCGACTATCCAGTCTTCTACCGCTACCACCGTACTTACTGTAAGTTTCGTTAATGCTGGTCTGCTCACATTGAAGCAGGCCATTTCTATTATCATGGGCGCCAACATCGGTACCACCATCTCCGGATGGATCATGGTGCTGGGCTTCAAGTTCGACATGCTCTACTTGGTGTACCCCTGCTTCGTGCTGGGCATCATCACCAGCTACTTCAAGAAGAACAGCTCCAAGAGCTTCAGCGAATTCCTGTTCGGTCTCGCCTTCATGCTGTTTGCCATCACTACCCTCCGCAACACCGGCGCCTCCATGCACCTGGGCGAAATCCCCGCCGTGCAGAACTTTGTGGCTGCCTGCGGTAACTGGGGCTTTGCAAGCACCCTGCTGTTCCTTTTGATCGGTAGCGTCCTCACCATGTGTGTGCAGTCCTCTGCTGCGGTCATGGCGATCACCCTCATCCTCTGCTCCAGCGGCGCCCTCGAAATCTACCAGGGTATCGCTCTCGTGATGGGTGAAAACATCGGTACTACAGTGACTTCCAACGTGGTGGCTTTGAGCGCTTCTACCCAGGCTCGCCGCGCAGCCCTTGCCCACATGCTCTTCAACCTCTTCGGCGTGGTGTGGGTCCTCTGCGTGTTCCATCCTTTCATCAACATGGTCTGCGGCATCGTGGGCTTCGACCCCAATGTCAAGCCCACCACTCCCGAAGAAGTCAAGGCTGCCCAGGATGGCGTCACCTTCGCCGTGGCCGGCTTCCACACCATGTTCAACGTGGTGAACGTGCTGATCCTCATCTGGTTCATCAAGCCCATGGAAACCGTCATCTGCAAGATCATCAAGGACAAGCCCGAAGACGATGAATTCCGCCTCAAGTTCATTTCCGGCGGCATCCTCAGCACTGCAGAACTTTCCATCTTTGAAGCCCGCAAGGAAATTGTGCTCTTCGGCGAACGTTGCAAGAAGATGTTCAACATGGTGCCGGACCTGCTGACTACTAAGGATGAAAACGAGTTCACCAAGATCTTCAGCCGCATCGAGAAGTACGAAGGCATCAGCGACAGCATGGAAGTAGAAATCGCCAAGTACCTGAACGAAGTCAGCGAAGGCCGCCTCTCTCCCGAAAGTAAGGGCACCATCCGTTCCATGCTCCGTGAAATTTCTGAAATGGAAAGTATCGGCGACGCCTGCTACAACATGGCCCGCGCCATTAACCACAAGTTCCGCAGCAAGGACGACTTCACCGACGAACAGTACGCCCACATCAACCACATGGTGGAACTCTGCAATACTGCACTGGACTACATGATCGAAGTTGAAGAAGGCAAGCCCGGTGCAGACTACAACCGTTCCCGCAACGTGGAAAACGAAATCAACAACTACCGCAAGAGCCTGAAGGAACGTAACGTTGTCGACATCAACGACAAGAAGTACGACTACCAGATGTCTGTGCACTACATGGACGTGATCAACGCTTGCGAACACCTGGGCGACTACGTGATCAACGTGGTGGAAGCCCGCACCAACAGCAAGAAGCGCATTGTCTAAACAGCCTACAATCGCGACGCTTGGGAAATTGATTCTCCCGATGCTCGCGGTTGCCGCGGCGGTTTCTCTTGTTGCTTGCGACACAAATAAATCCAACGGTCCGGACCTTAGCCGTTATCCCCTGGAAAAATTGGACGGATTTATTTTCGTCCAGTCGTCCGGCGATTCCACGGTCCTTGGCACCAACGATTCCCTGGCGAAGCCTAGTGAACGCCCCCTGATGAAGGTGGCGTTCGATTACGATTTCTGGCTTGGCGAACATGAGGTGACCTGCGGCGAGTATGCCGAACTTATGGACGTTTCCTGCGAAGAGAAGGACCTGCCCGTAGTTGACGTTACGTACTTTGACGCTGTCTACTTTGCAAATGCCAAGAGCCGTAAGGCGGGGCTGGATACGGCCTATTTCTACAACAAGGCGACTTTCGATGGAGACGGCCACTGCACGAATCTGGAAGGGCTTTCCCTGATTACCCAGGCGAAGGGATTCCGTTTGCCCACAGAAGCGGAATGGGTGTATGCGGCGTCCAAGTCCTGGAACCCGAAGGATTCCTGGAACAGCGAGAATTCTGACTACAAGGCCCACGAAGTTTGCAGTAAGCGATCCAAGTCCGAGGGGTTCTGCGACCTTGCGGGAAACGTTCTTGAATGGACAAACGACCTGCTGGGCTTTTACAAGGATACGACCATCATGAACTATGCCGGGGCGCCTGACGTGGGCTTCCGCGGGGAGCGGGTGGTGAAGGGCGGAAGCTTCAGGAATGCGCCCGAGGCGATTACGCTTGTGAGCCGCGGTGACGTGTACGCGGTTGTCTCCGGGACCAGGACGGCGTACGTGGGCTTCCGCCTGGCCTATGGCGCCATTTCCGAGGCTACGTGGTTTTCGCAGGACGGCAGCGCAAACGAGTCCCGCGCCATTGTACTTGCCACCACCCAGAAGATGCGGAACAAGACAGGCACCTACAGGAACAAGCTTGTATTCCGCAACGACATGACGGGGAACTTGGCCTACGTAGACTTTAGCTTTGGCGGGCAGTTGACCGCGGTGGAAATCGCGGATACCATTGACGCCTACCATCCGGATATTTCTCCCGACGGCTCCAAGGTCGCCTTCTGCACTGGCCGCGAAGGCCTCTCGCAAAAATCCAGCTTGTACGTTCGCAATCTGGACGCCTCGGGCAGCGGCCTTGTGAAGCTTGACGTGGAAAGCGCGGCGATTCCCCGCTGGCGCGTCACCGACGCCGGCGACACCGTAATCGTGTACGTCACCAACGCCGGCGACAACTCCGACGCCGCCTCGTTCCTCTCACAAAGCACCTGGCAAGTGTCTTTCGCAGGAGGCAAGTTCGGGGCGACTCAGAAACTTTTCGATGGCGCCTACCACGGCGGCGTCAGCGCAGACAACAGCCTCGCCGTGACAGGCTCCACCAGACTCCGCGCCCGCATTTCCCGCGACGCAACTCCGAAATCCGGTGCGTCCGTCTTGGATACTGTCTGGTACAACGGCGAACAGGCCTGCAACGTCTCCCTCGTCAAGGACGGTTCCAAGCGCTCCCTGTTCCTGGATTTCGCATCCGCCTCGGGCCGCGAGTTCGTAGGCTCCAAGTACCGCGTGCACGAACGCGTCTTCGTCGCAGATTCCAATGGCAAACTCCTGCAGTCCATGGCGGCCCCCGAAGGCTATTCCTTCGACCACACCGAATGGGCCCTGGGCGGCGCATCATCTTTAGCAGCATCCCTGGGCGGCGCATCATCTTTAGCGGCGTCCTCAATGGCGGTTGCCGCCCTTGCCAACGGCAGCGGGGCCCACGCCAAAATCGTCCTGCTGGACTTCGCCGACAGCAGCGTCACGGAACTCACCATGGGGGAGGAACTGTGGCATCCTTGCCTTTGGTCCGCCGCACCCTTCCTCCAGAGCGCAGATGAAACCCTGGACCTGGACAGCGCCGGCGTCTACCTCTCTGAAAATCACGACGAGTACAAGGCCGTGTTCCGCATCCGAATGGAAACCTACTGGAAGCACCTCGACGACACCAAGGTGCTCGTTACCGGAAGTTCCCGCGCGAAGGCGGGTGTCGATCCGGACATGTTCCCTGAATGGAAAATGCTGAACATCGCCGTTACAGGCGTAGACGCCAACCGCGACCTGTCCATTCTCGAAAACTACGTGATGAACCATGCCGACTCCCTGGACGCAATCGTTCTATCCATCGATCTCGACGGCTGGCGAGGTGAACCCGATTTCTGGACCATGATCAAGAACGGCGCTCCCGGCTACATCTACGACGAAAACCATGGGTTCTGGGCTGACTCCATACCGGCGAACTTCCTGAGGGCGGTCAGCGAATCTTTCCCCGCCGAAGCCTACGTGTCCAACCAGTTCACGGAACGCGGCGGAAGCTCCATGCCCGCGAGAAGCTGGGACTCCGAAGGCGTCCAGTTCTATTTCGACTCCACCTTCACCGATGCCGAAAACAAGTCCCTGGATTCCTACCTAGGCCGCCTTGTGGCCCTTGCAGACCAGGCCGCAGAAAAGAAAATCTACCTTATCGGAATTCTGTTCCCCCAGTCCCCGCGGTACAAGAACACCGGAAGCCTCGGCATCTGCGGAATGCAGCGTAGCGAGGCTGCAGAAAAAATCGCCTGGCTGGATTCTGTAGCCCAGGAAAAACCTTACTTTGTATTTGTTGATGAAAACAAGATGGGTGACCACGACTACACCGACGAAATGGCCTACAACATGGACCACCTATCTCCCGCCGGGGCCGCGCAGCTTACCACCCGCCTGGACTCCCTGCTGAAAACCTTGAAATAGGGCCCTTCTGCGCGAATATCTCAAATCAAAAAAAAGTTTAACATTTCTTTGTCTGCAAAAAAATCTTGTAATAGGCTATATTTTCCCCTGGCCCGAAAAGGGCCGGTTGTTCCTGGCTAGGTCACGGTGTATTGGATGGATTTATAGGCCGCAAGCGGGAACGGAATCTAGGAGTATAATATGAGAAAGCTTAACTTTGGCGAACAGGCTCTCGTTAGCAAGCTGATCGCAAATTCCGCAGACGCTACTGCAAACTTCCCCATCAAGGCACTGGAATCCGCTTTCCAGGATAACAAGGTCACCTTCCATAACGACGAAGTACCTTATTTCAATTTCTATGTGAACGAAGGCAAGGAAGAAACCGTCAAGGAAAACTCCAAGCGCTTCATCAACAAGATCCTTGAAGCCATCTCCCTGGTGGACACCCTCAAGGCCGAAGGCCTCGTTGTCGAACTGGTTTCCGACAAGGAAAAGGGCATTACCTTCGGCGACGACGTCGCCTACGTTTCCGCCGGCCTTGTGGAAGTGCGCGTGTTCATCGAAGCTGGCCTCATCGCTGAAAAGCTGGTCGCCTTCGTGAACAACTCCGTGTACGTTACCGAAAGCCTCAAGGAACTCCAGGCTAACGAATTCAAGACCTTCGAAGACAACATGCTGGAAGAAGCCAAGAAGCAGACCAAGAAGACCGGCAAGGCCGTTCTCCTCGCATTCTTCGCTGTAGTCATCGCCATCGCAGGCGTGGTCCTTTCCTCCGGCGTTCTCGGCGGCAAGAAGTCCGACGCCGGCGACTGCCCCATGAAGCAGTCCATGGAAGCAATCCAGACCTCTATCGAAGGCAAGATCCTCCCGGCAATTACCGAAGTCAAGACCGAAGTCACTGGCGTCAAGGATGCAGTCAACAACCTGGATGCAGAACCGGTGAACCTGTCTGAACTTCAGAAGGATTCCGAAGAAGCCGCCCCCAAGAAGGACGATTCCAAGAAGAAGTCCAAGAAGCGCAAGCGCAAGTAGTCCGCTCCCTCGGTCATCCTGGAGCGAAGCGATAGGATCCAAAGCATAAAAGAAACCCGACGTCCAAGCGGCCGCCGGGATTTTTATATATATTTCAAACAAAATCTCACCTGGTTAGGAGTTTATATGAGCATTCTGAAAAATCACTGGCGCAAGCTTGTCGTAGCAGCCTTTGCCACTCTCTGGACATCCTGTAACGACGATTCCCCCTCCAAACCCGTTGTCAACGATCCCGATTCCGATACCCAGGTGACCAGCTCCAGCAGCGAACCTGAATCCAGCAGTTCCGAGGAAGACACCGACACAATTCCGAAATATGACGACTCGTGGGAACGGTGGGAAACCCTCTACGGCATTCCCGATCCGACATCTTCCAGCGCCGCCAATGAAGGTGTAATCCCCGAATGCGTAGCCACCGTGCGAGAGAAACATGAGTATCCCGCCTGCGACGGTGAATTCTGCCCTGAATACGGCGCCATGATCGTGGAAGAAAGAGTCTGCGAATGTGACGACGGCAATACGTACACCTATACCGAATACATGGAAAAGTTCGGTGTATCCGCCATGTACGTGGCGAACCATTGCGTCGCCAACAAAACGACTGACAAAGACCCCGCCGACGACAAGCCCGTCGTAGAACCCGCCGAAGAATAAACCTACTTCGTCATCCTGGATTCTATCGTTCGCGATGCTCACTCCAGAATGACATCATTAACGCGACATTGTCATCCTGGAGCGAAGCGATAGGATCCAAAGCATTAAAGAAATCCCGACGGCCAAGCGGCCGCCGGGAAATTTTTTTTGCGCAGTTTTTTCGTGCGAATTTTGGGCTGTATGACAAACGCATACGTTTGTATATCAAGTGTTGCAACAGAGTGTTTTACTTCAAAAACTTTCTAAAAAAGATTGAATACAAACTCTTGGATTGCCAAAAGACAAGGGCTATATTTGCGCACGGGGAAAAATTAGCTGGGGGTAGGGGCTGCTAGGAGGCTTCCATTCACATGCTGGTTTAAAAGTCCTTGTGTTACAAGAGACATCCTTGCGTACTGCGAGTGCAGTGCGGCTTTCAAGTTATACCCTTTTCACCTTTATGAAAAGGCTTGTGGAGAAGAAAAGAACATGAAGAAAATCCTATTGCTTGCACTTATGGTACTTGCGTCCATGGGCTTTGCTGCAGATAAGTTCCAGGTTGTTGGCCGCAACTATTTTGGTAGCACATTTGAACCTAGATTCTATATAAAGAATGTCAGCGGACGCACTGTTAATGGTTTCAAAATTTATGCATATTACGCTGCTCTTGATTACTCCGTTGAACCGGAACTTGATGGAAGCTACGAGATTAAAGACGATCCTGCCAAAAAAGATTATAAACATGACTTGGAAGGTCGCGTTCACAAGGTTCGCTTAATTTTCGATAATACGGTTCTCAAGAATGGGGAAGAGTATCATCCCAATACAGATAATAGATTCTTTGTCATTAGAACAAAGGCTGGTCAAAAAAAGACGACCACGTGGCATGAATTTCCTGAAAGCCGTACGAGCATGAAAAATATTGTGATTGAAGATTTGAATGGAAACATCCTGTATGGTGAACATCCCGATATGAATAAAAAGCGAGTTGCTATGCTTAATAGCTTGATCAGCTGCCCTAGTGGAAATGCTTATGATGGAGTTATTCATATTGATGCTGAAAATACGCGCAGCGATTCAAAGTTTGATAAAGGTGATAAGCATCCGATTGGTGTAGTCGTCAATAATGGCGACGTCAATTTTTATTACTGCGCAGAATCTTATTCGAAACTTCCCGGTGCAAAATTCAATTATGCTGTGATTAGCCTTGATGATGCTTGCCCGGTAAATAGCTATCGTGTCAAGCGTCACCACGATGCCGATGATTCCAAGCCGAATAACTATACAAATGGTATTGACTGGGCTAATAGCTTTGGCAAGGATGTTGATCTTTACTTCTGCTTTGTTCCTGCAGCATCTAACGCTCAAGTAGATTACCCTGTGGACAAGAAGTATGGCCTTTTTGCCAATTATGAATCTGACAACATTATCTTTAGCCGACTCAAGGTTGATGATGAAGACTGGAGTAACGGAAATTCCTGGTGGTATTCAACTGCGGCTGAAAAGTATAAGAGCGATATCAAGAAAATTATGGATGGCAGCGACAACACCTACTACCGCCTTGTAAAATGGGAAAATGCATCTGCAGCAAAGGCTGTTGCAAAGAACGTCGTTGTTTCTGCAGAACAGTCTAGCAATGTGAACGTCCCGGCTGCAGCAAAGCCTGTTGCAACCGCCGCTGCAAAGCCTGTTGCAATCGCCGCTGCAATCAAGGGCCTTACCCGCGAAGCATTGAGTGTTGAACTGAAGACCGCTGGCGACGTTGAAGTCTCCCTCGTGGGCATCAACGGCAAAGTGTTTGCAAAGTTCTCCGCACAGAACCTCCAGCGCGGTATCAACAATATCAACTGGAATTCCACAAACGTTCCCGCAGGCCACTACATCGTTAGCGTCAAGCACAACGGCATGATCTCCGGCAAGAACGTTCTGCTGAAGTAACGTAACTTGTCATCGCGAGGGGCGCAGCCCTACTTCGTCATCCTGGAGCGAAGCGATAGGATCCAAAGCATAAAAGAAATCCCGACGGCCAAGCGGCCGCCGGGATTGTTACTATAAGGAAGAATCAAAAAACGACTTAGACCTTGAGGCTCTTGAGCTGTGCGGCAACGAACTTGTCACCAACCTTGGTAACGACGGCTGCAGTCAGCTTGGAGGTGGTAACGATCTTGTTCTTGTTGGCGTAGGCGAGCAATTCAGTGTTGAACTTGACTGCGAAAGCTGAGTCTTCCAAGAGGCTGATTTCTGCAAGAATCTTCTGGTTGTTGGCGATAACAGTCTTGTTCTTTGTTCTGAAGGTATTCATTTTGCTGTCGAAAGTCTCCATGAAATCGCGGAGGACGGGGATGCCTGCGGTTTCGTTGGGGAAATTCTTGCCGAGAACTACGATTTCTTCGAAATGCTTCTTGAGTTCAGCGAGGGTAACGTCGCCTGCGGTGGAACCCGGACGGATGAGTTTCTTTCTCAGGACAGCAATGCGCTTGTCGCGGTAGCTGAGAAACAAGGATGTTGCGCGCTTCTGCATTGCAGGGGAAAATTCCTTCTTTTCTGCGAGAAGCTTAATGGAAGTATTTGTAGCCATTGGATTTATCTCCTTTTATTTGTTGTTGGATTGAGAAATTTTAGCCAAGGTGTCGTCGCAGATGGCGGCGAGAATCCTTTCGTGATTGCATACCTCGGGTGAAATGCCTTCGATGGAGCCCGTGGTGTAGAATGCGGTGCAGGCGCATTCGTGGGCTACGCAACGGTGTCGAATGGCGCATCCCTTACATTGGGGCTTGTCCTTTTTCAGGTAGCTGTATATATGCTTCGACATGGTGTCGTTGAAAAGGTTGGGCTTTTGATTCAGCACATTCCCCAGAATGTATTTTGCATCGCTCTTGCTCGAGATAAAGCGGGTGCAGGGGAAAATGTTTCCGTTGGTGGACACGCTCATGCCACCCTTCACGATGTTACAGGTCAGTTCTCGCTTGCGGAATCCAAGGGACTCCAGCAGTATCTTGTCGTAAATGGTGCCCAGGTAGAAATTCTTACCCTGCCTGAAGTTCTTTAGCCAGAACAAGGCCATTTTTTGGTATTCCAGGGCAAGGCTGTCGAATGCCTCGGTTGTCCAGTTCCCATCGAAATCCGGGGCTGTAGTCATTTGCGTAAAACCCTGTTTGAAAACCCATTCTACCGACTTGGCGAGCCCCTTTACGTGAGCAGGTGTCACTACGGAAAGGACCGTTGCATCCAAATCTACAAGCTGTTGGATGTGGGGCTGGATCAGCTTGAAACTTCCCTTGCCATTGACCTGCTTTCGTGCGATGTTGTGGAAACGTTCCGGGCCATCTAGCGAAATGTACACTTGGAATTTTTCGCGCTTCAGGAATGCGACGATGTCATCGTTGAGCAAAGTCCCGTTGGTATTTAAGGCAAATTGCAGCCTGAAATCTTTCGGCAGTTCCTTGCGCCGGGCCTTTACCAACTCCTTTGCAATCTTTACGCCCTTTCGCATGGATCCTAGGCGTAGCAAGGGCTCGCCGCCGAAGAAGGTGATGTTAAAAAAGTTCTGTTCAAGTTCAACGGTGCGGTTGAAAGCAAGCTTGATCGCACTTTCGAGAACCTCGTCGGACATGACTAATTCTCTTTCTTCATGACTGACTTTATAGTAGCAGTAGGTGCAGCGGAGATTGCATTGCTCTGTAAGACTGAGTACTAAATTCATAACAAAAAACAAAGATTTTCGCATAAAATAACATTGATTTTTGCCGTGTACAGAGCAGTTTCGAGTAAATAAAATCTTTACAGACAAATTGTCATACACTGTAATACAGATGTATTACAATGCAATGTTTGCGCAGTACAATTGCGCTTTTTTACGATGATTTTTTACAAACAACAGCTTGCAAAGAAATAATCTTCAATTTTTTTTGTATGACGTGTAATGCAATTGTATGACAATTAAATACAATGTTTGTACGTACAATTACGTTGTTTATACTCTGTTAATTTGTAAAAAAAAAGGTTCATTCCTTTGCTGATTTACTTCGTAAAAATAAGATACATTTGGCTTACTTTTGGATTAGCTAATACAAAGAAAGACAAATAAAGTAATAAAAAAGGAAAGAACAAAATGAGTGAAACAACTGAAAACGTTGGTGGTCAGCAGGAAAATCCGGTTGATGTGAATAAGGACAGTGTCAATGATATTCTTGGTCAAGATACTTTGATGCAATCTGTTTTGGGAAAACTCTATGGCATCCTTACCACGGGTGATGAAGTTGCTCCTCCGAGTGAAGATAATTTCTTTGCATGGACAACGCCGGGTTATCCCATTGTTCCTGAAGATTACGAGTTTGCAGCCCTTGGCGTAAGCGGTGAAACCATTGACAAGGAAGAACTGAAGCGCCGCGTTACGGAACGTATTGCCGAACATGAAAAGAATCGCTTGGCATCCGGAAATGAATCTATCGAGGCTCTCGATACTAATGCTGTTGTTGCAGAAATTAAGGATGAAATGCAGAAAGAAAGTCAGCAGCGTAGAGTGAGTTCTGCATGTGACTTTGCTTCTTTGGTTGACTTTATTCCCGATGTTTCTGGAAACAGCCAGTCTAATTTGAAGACCATGTATGGCGAAGGTTCTCTTTCCGACGTGTACGAAAGCATCTTGACCATGAGTCAGGTGAAGAAGGCTGAATTGACTGAAGCCGAAAAGGCCATGTGCGAAAAGAATCGCGAACTTTTGGGCGAAAAGGTTGAAGAAGTGGTTGACATTCTTGGCGAAAAGACCACTAAGATTACCCCGAGCCCCTTGATGGATGCATACAACAGATACCAGGATGCCTACGAAGAAGCTGTTAGCACTTACCATGCTCAGATGATTGAAGGTACTCTCGGTGATTTGAAGGCTAGACAGCTTTGGACAATGAATGGCCCGACATTGAGAAAGCGTGTTAATACTGCTAGCACCAACTGGACAGTTTCCGGTTATAAGAACCAGGTTGAAAAGCTGTCTGCCCAGTTGGCTCAGATTGAATCTCGAGACTTCAGCATTCTTAAGGAAGGCTACAAGCAGCTCCTTGAACACTACAAGATGTCCAATGCAAACCAGGAATTCCTTTATACCACATTCTCTCCGTCTAACTTCGTGAAGTCTAATGGTTGGACCAAGTTTGTATTTGAATCTAAGGAAGTTGGCACACAGAGCCATGCGGACATGAAGAGCCATAGCCGTTCCATTACAACCAAATCAGGCAGTATTTTCCATAGCCATTCTACTACAAACACAGAAGCATCCTCTTCTCACAACATGTCTAGTTCCTTGAATGCATTGGACTTTACGCTCTCCTTTGAATTCTGTCAGGTGAAGATCGTAAGACCTTGGTTTAAGGAATCTTTCTTGACCAGCAGATACTGGCGTTTTGATCCTAAGATGGAACGTGCTGGTCAGGTGTTGAGCGATGGCGGCAATCCTCCTAAGGGCATCATGGCTGCTTACCCCACATCTATGCTTGTTGTCCGTAATCTGACTCTCAAGTTCAAGACTACAGAAATGGCAAGTGCTTTTAGCGATAGCTTTAAGTCTAAGAGTGCTGAATATAAGGGTGGCGTAAACATTGGTTGCTTCAACATCAGTGCTGGTGCAGGTTACTCCAATTCTGATTCTAGTGGTAATGCTGATTCAAATAGCCACTTCAAGCAGTCTGGTCAGGAAATTACCATCGAAGGCATGCAGGTGATTGGTTTCAACTGCCATGTTCTCGGCCAGTCTCCGAATCCGAATCCCGAAATCGGCGATGAGGAATGGATCTAATCCAATCTAATCATAAATAAAAAAAAGCACGGCCCCTTCGATTGGGGGAGGGGCTGTGTTCTTTTTTTTGAGGGTTATCATGAATTCAAAAGTACTTGTAGCATTTCACCAAAAATTGAAAAGCATTTATGAAGAAGGCGATGCTAAAAAGAATGACCGCTTTCTTTGCCTACCAAAAGAGTCTACTGCCTATTTTTCAGATGAAATTGAATTGTTGACAAATCCCAAGCTGGATAATCTGGAAACTTACAATAGAGATCTGAACACTATCTTTGAATTTTCCCATAAGATGAATGTCCCTATTAAGGGAAATGTGGCTCTTGAGGTGGATTCTGAAGATAATCTTTGGACTGTTTATCATGATGCTATTTCCAAGTCTGTCATGGCTGCTGGCGTAAATGATTCTGTACTGAATGAGAATTACAAGAAAGCCCGAGAACTCTTGTATGATGACTCTGGCGATTACGGCGTGGTAAAGCCCATATACGAGGAATACAATAAGTACCGCGATATGTATTTCACGCAGGAAGACTCCTGCAATATGATTAACAATTCCTTGAATTTGGCAGAAAGCAAGGAAGAACGCGAAGCTATTCTTGCTGAATTGGAAAGAGCACGACAGAATTTGCAGACCATTAATCAAGATTGGTTGACAAATGGTCACAAGCTGGAAGTAGAAACTGCAATAAAAAATATTGAACTTTATGCTGCCTCGCAGCCGGAAGTTTATCGAAAAAATCTGACAGATTCCTTTGATACGGAAATCGATACAAAGACCAATGGCGAAAAGGGAACCTTCGCAACGACTTATTTGTATCCGTCTGGATTTGAAAAAGAGGAGTGGGACTGCTTATACCTTTCTGGTGAAGAAGTTAAGGAACTCTATGAAAATGCTCCTGATAATATCAAGGCACTTTGCGATGACAATGTCAACTTGGACAAAATTTCCGAAGTTTCTATTGAATATCGTTCTGTGAGGGTTGAACGCCCTTGGCTTAACACCAAGTTCCTTGAATCAAGAAACTGGTATTTCCCGAAAACATCTGAGTTTAACCAGATTTCCTATGCAGATGAACTATCCTTGGGTAGGTTCCCGGCATTTATTTCTGCTGTGCTGATGTACCGTAACCTGGATATTGTCAACAAGGAAGATTCTGAGGTTAAGACAAGTGATGCTTCAAACTCTGTTGTAGAACAGAAGACTCGTCGAAGGGTTTTGGCTGGTAAACGAGTTCTGATGATGCGCTCTCGTAAATTACGTAGCTTTGCTCCGATTACGAAAAACGTTGCAGTTGAATCGCCTGTTACTGCAGAAGCTAAGGCTCCAACGCCGGCAGTGGAAGAAGCTAAGGCTCCGGCAAACGAAGACGTAAAAAATGAATTCAAGCCCATAGCGATTCTTTCTTATATCTGCAAAAAATTGCCGGATTGTCCGAATCCTAATCCCAGTGAGAACTGGGGTGATACCTTTGAAATGTCGCTGGTATCTGTTTCTCAGGTCCACGGCGGTACCTTGAGGGCTTATGTAGGCAGCAACCAAATTTTGAGTTCTTATTTGCCTCGTGGAACAGCTCTGAAGTTTGTTGCAACACCAGATATTGAAAACGGCTACGTCATTAAGTATTGGCGCGTGAATGGGGAAAATATTCAGTGCGCATCAAAGGTGTACGAGACAACTCTTGGTGAAGAAGATCTCCAGGTTGAAGTCGTATGGGATAAGGGCGTAGAAGTTGTCGCATCTTACAAATTGAGTAAGGACAAAAAGAAACTTTCTTCTTGGAACGGCCCCGATCCTATCGTTTTCATGGATAGCGTGCCTAGCTTGGCTAGCGTTGATACTATTACCAAGGATGCCTTCCGTGGAAACAGTAGCCTTCAGCGAATCAGTATCGGTTCTTCTGTCAAGTGCATTGAAAGTCAAGCTTTTGCAAATTGTGATAAGCTTGAAATGGTTGATATTCCGGAAGAAACGACGATTATTGATCAAACAGCATTTTTGAATTCAAGAAAACTAGAGAAGTACCCGAATTTCTCTGTTTCTGAAAATAATCCGGCTTATACGACGTTGTACAATCACCTGATCGAAAAAAACAAGACTGTAAAACTCAAGTCCATTTCTTGCATGAAGTGCGGATTTACAGCTGTGTTTAAAAATAACCCCGGCTACACCAAGTGCCCCAAATGTAGTTGCGAGATGAACGCAGATAAGGTGACCGAACTTAAGACTATTCGCCCGGACTATATTGCGAAAACAAAGTTCAGCGAAGCTGAAGTTACTGCAAGGGCTGTTGCGAATATTAAGAGCAAGACCTTCGCCCTTTCTGAGTTCAAGGGTAAATTCATTACGGAAGCCTCTTTTAATCTTGTTTACGTACCGTCCTGGCTTTACGATGTGTCTACGATTGCAAAGTATAAGTATACGGTTAATATTCCAGCACCTGCTCCGGCTGCATCTTCTTCGACAGCGGCATCAACTCCTGCAAAACCGGAAAAGAAGACCATCGAAGGTTCTCTTGGAAAGGTCTTTAAAAGAATTCCTGTGTCATCCTCTAAGTTTGGCAAGGCTGCACCCAATGTGGTTGCAGAGAAATTTAGCGATGAAGTGTACTCTCAGGATGCGTTGGTCGAAAACTTTGCCAACGATGCTGTGGGACATTTGAAACAATTGCAAGAACAAGTCGAACGTCAAGTTTACTCTGCAATTCAGGATGCAGAAAAGCAGAAGGGCAATGGCGACCTGGCCGCAGAAATAGACTATTCTAACCTAACGTTTGACTCTGTTCTGTACCCGTTGTGGACTGCCATGATTGAGTTCGAAGGCTCTTTCTACCGAGCTATCGTCGATGGTTTCAATGGTAGCGTGGATATTGAATATCCCAAGGATAAGAAGAAAGTCTTGAAAACAGCGGGAATTGTTGCCGCAGTTGTTCTAGTGATTACTTTGTTGATTTTAATTCTAAAATAAGGATAAAGAAATTGAGAAATACAATTACTCGAATTTTGGAAGAATATACCCGTAGTTGGGAAGTCATGACAATTAAGGATCCGAGCGATCCTGCAAAGACTATCGACGTTGTTCCTCCGTATGTAATGAATGTTGATAACTATGTCAAACCGGAACATCGAAAAGATCGTCGTTGGGAAGGATCGAAGAACGAACCTGGTTACCTTCAAACACTGGACAAATTGCAGAAGGAACTTCCCAATCCTGACAACGTTGATCCCTATGACTCCTCTAGGGGTAAATGCCGTCCCGAAGTACTTAAGGCTTTCTTGGAAACGGATGGCTCAAAATTGCTGGCTGAAGGTCGTTTTAAGGACCTGAGGGCGGCCTTGATTCATTATGCTGTCGGTATTGACTGCTCTGGCTTTGTTTCGAGGGCTTTGGGACGCGTTATGCGTTTGTTGGATATTCCCCTTGAACTCAGGTGGAAAACCCTTGGCTATAATACAGATAAGGTTGATCATTTTGAACCGGATTCCAATCGTCCGTACCGTTCAAATTGCACTGTGATTGAAAATGGTGGTAGCGACTTTGTTTCTCCCGAAAATATTCTGCCGGGCGATATCTTGTGCAACAGAAAGGGTAAGAATTTCCATGTACGAGTTGTTCTTGAAACTTTAAAGAATAATGGAGATGAATACTATTTCATCACTGCCGAATCTAGCGCCGCTGTGGATAAGTTGCGAGTACTCCGCAAGAAATGGAAATACGTTAAGAGTTCCAACCGCATGTTTTATAGATTCCTGGATAAACTTGAATGCTGGACGGAAGAAACCAATTGGAATAAAAAGGACGTGAAGTTTGAATTCCGCAGACCGAAGGCATTTGAAAATATTGATCCGAGAAGTTTCGACTATGTGGAAGACTGTGGCCAGACAAGTGCCCAGGATTATTCCTCTTTCGTATCACGCGAAAATAATGCCATTACAAATTCAAGAAATGTGAATCTCCGTCCGGACTGCTCAACAAAACATTCTGCTGTTGCGGTAATTCCGAAGAATGAACTTGTGACGGTTGATTTTGGAGAATGTTTCGTGTCTGATTCTCCAAAGGCAGGGTCTAAGTGGTACAGGGCCTATTATCATGGCAAGGCAGGCTACCTCTGTGATATCACCTTTGAACCGGTAGATTCTTTGTAGGGGGCTGATAATGGAAAATAGAGTTTGCCAAATAAATGCAGAAACAATATCCAACGCTAATCTTCGCGCCCTTTATTCTACAAAGTATCCTGTTTTGATGGTGATTCCGAAGGGATCAAAGATTTTTGTAGAATTCGATAAAAGGTACGAATCTGACTTGCCGAAACCAGGCTCGGTTTGGTATCGCGCAACGTACAACGGAAAAATCGGCTACCTCTGCGACATTACTTTTAAGAAGCTTATTCTTGATGTAGAACCGGAGCGACAGACCCCGAAAAATCAGCAATTAGAAGAAACCATTGAGTTGCCTGAAGTTGCTGTAAGTGGCTATAGCTCTTGTTCGGAAAGAGTTTCTAGTGACGATGTACGCTTTGTTATTACAACCCCGGATAACGCAAATATGCGTTCTGCCGCTTCTGTAAATTCTAGTACAGAAACCACAGTTCCTAGGGGAACCATCTTGCCCTTTGATAAGGCTTCAAAGATTGACTTGGGTCCTAAGGAAAAGTTTCCTCGCTGGTATAAGTTTAATTATAACCAGAAGTCCGGATATCTCTGTGATGTAACTTTTGTTGCTGATCTTTCTCCTGTCTGCACGGGCTTTGTGAATCCTAAGGGTGTATGCGCTCAGCTTATTGCAGCCTTCAATGCTGATGCGGACGCAAGAAGAATCTTCAACGAGGTTCATTACTATCCCAAGGATGCTCATATCACAATCGGGTTTGGTCATTTTGCCGGTGGTACCCAGGATGAATTTATCCGATCCATGATGTCGAATGCCCATATGAAAAAAGTGCTTATGGGAGAATTTGAAAAACAGTTTCTTCAGAATAAGGGCTTTATCGACCAGGCTCGAGCAGAAGGATTTGATCTTAAGTTGAGTTCTTCTAATGAAGTTGCAGGGCTTGAAAATTTCTTGAACGTACTGAAATTGGAAAAAGAATTTGTCCAGGCCTCTAAAGCTGGAAAATTCCCTGGCGGTGCTAAGAAAACGGGCTACTGGTTGAATGATATTTTGGTGGAAGTTCTTCTGAATAAGGATATTTGCGCCTGGCAGGTGAAATTCTGGCTGGAACATACCCTTAAGGATGCTAAGGATTTTGCTGTCGAGTTGGGTTGCGGGGACCATTATGGTCTTGTGGCTTCTTTGGCTTCCTTGCGTAGCTCCGGTTTGATGGATCGAAAAGATATCAAGAAGCTTGTTTGGCGTAACGACGTGAAGCCGACTTCGTCCTCGGAAAAGGATGCCGCAGCAATGCGTGTGTGGGCTTACTACAACGTGGCCAAAAAGGCTGACAAAACCCGCGGACGACAGAAGGCTATATTCAGTCTTTGGTTTGCAAAATCCTGGACTGCTGTAAAGCATGAAACTTGTCCTACTTCCATTGACGATTTTAAGTATAATGGAACGGCTATGGCAACGGCATCTAATGGTGTTGCTTTTGAGTTGACGACTGACGATCCTTATTTGAAAATCATAAGTTCCTTTGGGTCTAGGTAGTCATTGTGAGTTTCTTCTCATAAAAAAGGGGAGTCAGGCTTCGGCCTGGCTCCTTTTTTCATTTCAATTTTTTTTGATCTGACGTGGCAGCTTGTCTGCGTTGTTTATCCGCTGCGGATTTGTGTTGGCTTTACCACCACACGACTACGTTGCCGTAGCATTCCTTTTCGCCGAAGAACTTGAAGCCCAGCTGGTAGGAAACGTGGTCCACGAGGTAGTTGAGGTAGGGGGCCATGGTGTACTGCATGTTGGCGCCCTTCAGGAATCTCTTGGGGGTCTTGTAATGGTTGGTGCTGGGGGTAACGTCGTTCAGTTCGCTGCCGGTGTCTGTGCCCTTCCAGAGCCACTTGTTATGCAGTACCGCCCTGAAGCGCTTGCCGTACTGGGCGTAGATGGACCAGTCGATGGCCTGGCTGTTGGGGCCGTTGGGGTTGCCGATGGGGCGTGCCGCGTGGGCTGCCTGTGCAGAATTTGCAACGAAGTGGGAGTAAACGTAGGGCTCGACGCGGGCGTATTCGGCGATGGTGCCTGCCCAGAGCTTCTGTCCGAAAAGGTCAAAATCCTTGTCCAGCTGGATGCCCGCCATCCATGCCCACTTTGCCTCGATATTGTCGTTTCTGATGAGGCTGATGGGGCTTTCCATGTCGTCCAGCAGGAATTCCGTGTAGATACGGCCCAGTCCGCGGATCTTGTATTCCGCGTCAAAGGATAGCTCGCCGTTGTTGGTGTCTTCGGAGAAGTTGCCCTTCTCCATGAACAGCGGCACCGTGGGAACGAAAAGCCAGGGCTGGTTGTTGTCGTAGAGGAAGGTGGCCTCGCTGATGCCTAGCGTCAGGCTCTTGCCGCGGTACTCGTAGCGGTGGCCGTAAACGTCGCGGTCCTTGCTCATGGAGCTTACCAGCTGCTCGCGCACCGGTTCCGGGATACCCATGGGAGCCTGCCAGCCCCAGGGAGCCACCCTCAGGGCCCCGTAAAATGAATACACGTGGAGCGGTCCCAGGTCCAGGTTGATGGACATCATGTCGTAGGGGAAGGAGGACCTGTTGAAAACCAGGTTGTTGTACACGCCGGGGCCCAGATGCTCGCGGTCGTAGCCCGCCTTGAACTGGATCCAGTCCAGCTTATAGGCGATATGGCCGGTGTACTGCAGCGCCTTGAAATCCTTCATGTTCCTGTTCTCGAAATTGTCGAAAGCCAGGTTCAAGGCGAAGTCGAAATTCTTCTTGTGGCCGGTAAGGTATGCGCCCAGGTAGCCGCGGGGGTTCGTGGTGTCGCGCACCGCCTCGCTAATGACCGCGCCGCCGCCGGCGTAAAGGTTCGCGGCCAGGTGCCAGTCGCGTCCGCCGATGCCCAGGAGGGGCCTGTCCGGGCCCGGCCTGTAATTGCGCATAAAGATCCCCGCCTCCGACTGGTTCGTACCGGGAGTCAGGTCCAGCTGGAAAACTTCGCCCACGGCGGCGTTAGCAAAACCCCATGCGGCCAGGAACATTGTGGAAATCAGTTTATGCGCCATAGGGTGCAAAATAACTTTTTAGGAGGGGCTTTGGGTGTGCTGGGGAGATCTTTTTGGAAAAATGCCCAAAATTACGGGAAAAATGCTGCTTTTTGATTAGTTTTTCACGTAATTTTACAGACAAATTATCGCAAAACTCGCATAGGAAAGGAAAAACGTCGCCGATCAGCCCATTTTCACCGGCATTTTCATGGTTGTGGTTCCTTTTGGGACCATGTTCCAATGAAAAAATGAGCCCAAACCATAGATTTATTACAAACAACCTAATAATTTACGGGAAAATTGTATAAAAAAAAGGAACTTTTTCCCGTAAAAAACGCCCTTTTTCAAAAATTATCTCCTGGCGGCAAAAATTGGCGGCAAAATTTTGCGGCAAAAAAAACATCCCGACTTCGCTTGAAGCCGGGACTTATATCTCCTTCTAATGTTTTATATGTATAGTGTAGATCATGCTGCATTTTCTACACCCACCGAGGAATCATTGTCCGTGGTGGGGGCGGCATTGTTCGCCGCTTCATTGTTCGTCGCAGGGTTAGTCGCCGCGTTTTCAACCGCGTTTTCAACCGCGCTTTCGGTGGTCGCAGCTTCGGTGTCATTATTTTCTGCTTCTACGACTTCGTTATCCACCGGGGTGTTTTTCTTCTTGCGCTCGCGGCGGATCTTGAGCTGAAGCTTCTTGGCGACAACCGCCTTGTCCATGCTTTCAAGGAACGTGATGCAAGGTTCGCTGCCATTTGCCGCCTTGAAATAAGCTGCGCCTACGATTACGTTGTATGCGTCGACGCAGGCGATGCGCAAGTTCTTGCAATTCTCGACTTCGCGCTTGCTGCGTTCAGAGAACCTGACCATGTCCGCATTCATGTAACGGGTGTTCACATCCTCCAGGCGATCCAGCCATTCCTTGAATCCGCAGGCCACAAGCTTTTCTTCGTCGATCTTCTTGATGCCCTGAATAATGTTCAGCAATGCACCGGTGGACTGTGCCTGATTCATGCGGATAGGGCTGGGACTTTCGTCGAACACCTTCCAGATCAGGGCCCCGGTTTCGGCGGCGCTTGCGTCGGGAATGGACCTGCTTGCATTTGCCACCTTGCGGCATGCCTTGTAGATGGTGTTACGTTCGGCATCCAAGTCCCGGGCCTGCCTTTCGGCGTTGGCGGTAATGCTTGCTTCCAAGAAATCGGAAAGATTCTTGATGGCGGCTTCGAAGTCTGTGACCGCCTTCTGAATTTCCTTGTCAGTGATTGCCTTTGCAAGGGTCAGGCCTTCGCTCAAGAGACCGTAGAATTCGTCGTTGCGAAGAGCGGAGAAGGTAATAGATGTAATCATCTTCATATTGATAACCTCGTTTTGAGAGTTTGCTTGTGTTTCCGTCGGAAGTTTCACTTTAGCGGTGTCGCATCCGGCGTTGTTTTTAAACTACGAAGTTTGTTTGTCACAGATGGTCACAAACGGTCACGTTTCTGTAAAAGTTTATGCTACTTTTGTCACGTTTTTGTCACGTTTTGACCATTGTATGACAATGTATTTCTGATGTAGTTCGTTTGTTTACATGCGCTCCATCCCAATTTTGCGATGACAGTCGTCTTTTTGCATGACTCAATTCCGAGTTCACCTGGAAAAGCTGCAATTGTGATAAAGCTTGATCTTGAAATCTCTGCGAAGTGGTGCAACTGCGGTGAATTGCCATTCCGAAATCATTTCGGAATGCATTGATATGTGGGACTGTCGAATCTTTAATTTGTTGCGGCTTTAGTCACTTTTGAAAATGTGTATTCTAAATATCCCCTAGAGTGGCAAGACCGCGGTGGTGTTCAGTCCTAAAGTCATTCTGGAGCGAAGCGATAGAATCCACGGACAATTAAAACATTGTCTTGAGACTGATCTTTACAATGAGCCTAACTTAATTTTTGTTTTGCTGCGATATGATTGCAACCTTATAGCGGCAGAAATATTTTGTCTGCAACAAACCTGAGATTGTGTGTTAAAAATTTAATTGCACGGTTCTGCAAAAGACATTGCTTTGTACGAAATGCTTCTGCGCGTACAAATGAAAAAATTTTGAAGTCTTTGAATATTCAATTGCTTGATAACTTGTTTAACACAGAACCCTTTTGAATGATCGCCTAGAGCAGCACCGCTGCAGCACAACCAGTTCTCAAAATCACCCTGAAACAGTGTCGCGGCTGCACAACACATTCCCAAAGTCATTCTGGAGCGAAGCGATAGAATCTACAGATAAATTCTTGCGTTTCGTCGTCGTATTCTTGATTCGCATGATTGTGAATCTGAAATCGGGCTAGCCTTTTTGCAGATTCCCGTCTCAAATCTTGGATGACGGAAGTTTTTATGGAATTGTAAAAAATTATGAATAAATGAAATCTTTCCCCCAAAACCGCCTTTTTGATTTTATATTTGACCCCCGATAAAATTGGCCTATTTTGTGTCCCACGGGTTTGGGGGGTCTAATAAACAGGTTGATTAAATCTCAATGCGCAAATCAAGTGGTTTTGCGCAATTTTCACTTATTTTCATAAGGAATAAAATGGACTATGGCGTGATTTAATAAGAGGGTTCACATCAATCATGCTGTCATATTTATTGTTAAATTCTCAGCCAGAGGAAAAAACAATGTCTAGAGTCCACCCGCTGACGGTGACTACATTTTAGAACGTGTGAATGCGGCAGGTATCTCCGTGGGCAAGATCTACAATGGCTCTTGGAGTGCTGGAGAACATTACATTTCTATTGAAGATGTCCAGTTGGTTTCGGGAGAGTACCTGGTACTGCGTAGAGGTACCGCCATTCTTTCCCGAGTCAAAATCAAATAGGAGAAATGACTCTTGAAAATGACAACCTTGAATTATTCGATTGCATCGATTGCCTTTGGCATGCTTTGGACGAGTTGCTCGTACTTTGACAGTGACGGCTTGTCTGTATCATCGGGAACACTCTCAGTCGAGGATATTCAAGGCTGTTATTATGATATCGCTAAATCCTACAGCGACGGTAACCGCTATTGGGAATGCACCGCGATTTGCGTTGGTACTGATTCTGCCACAGTCTCTGAAAAGAAAATGTACATGAATGAGGATTATACCGAAATCGATTCATCTAAAGCTCCGATCTATAAAGAAAATAAATATGATGTGGAACTTAGTGGGATTGGCGAGAATGGTGTTTTTCCCAACAATGTTAGAATTGGCAAGGAATATTACCGATACTTTATTAACGAAAGTCCTAAGTATTTGCGAATCTATAAAAAATACAACGGAGAAACGGAATACTTTGCTTCGGAGGAAAATGTATGCGAGCAATATTAATCATTGCATTGTTTCTCGTTGTCAATGCGAATGCCTTTTTTGCTGGTGCTAGCATTGGTGACTCTCGCTTGCAGAGCGAAAATCAGGTATACAAGCCTTCCGGTATCGTCGCTTTCTCCTTGGATGCTGGTGTGTTTGATGAACCGGAAAACGATATAGACTACAGCTTGGCTGTGACCATTCGTCGATTCGGTTATTCCCATTCCGATGGTGATAAGAGCATTGCCTTCTGGGCCATTGATCTGAAGCCTATGATTTGGAATTTTTCGTACAGGCAATTTTTTGCCCAGACGTTTCTTTCGCTAGGCTATATCGTTTCTCATGATTATCTGGGGGATTACATAGAGGAAAAATATTTCACAGGGTTTAAACCGCAACAAATTCATATGGGCCTAGGCGTTGCACTAGGTTATAGGATTAACAAAAAAATATGGCTGGGACTCTCCTACGAGGAACAGGCAATGTATTATCATGACTCTAACCTGAACCATGGCGATGACTATGGATATTCCATGGGTGGGTTAAACTTAACAGTTCAATACAATATCTTTTAAAGGATCTATAACGTGAAAAAACTATTAGACCCCTGATGCAAATCCTCTTGAAAATGGAACAGGAAACCGTGCTTGAAGTTACCTTCACGAAATATCAGAAGTCTAAGGATTTCCCGGATCGATTCTTTGAATTTTAGTCCGAGGGATCTAATAACTGTTTCCTCGTCTGAAAAGGCGTAAAAACATCCTGACTCGAGAAAAGTCAGGATGTTTTTTGTTTTGTACACAAAGGACTCACGAAAATGAAAAAAACTAGGTTGCTTTTCCACTATTTTGGAATGAAAAGGTTATATTTGGCGCGGGTTTTATGAATTAGGTTAAGGAGGCTGTTGCAACAATACATGCAATTGATTATCTATACGATTTTGTTTGTCGGGTTTTTAACGACGGCTTTTTTGGCTTGTCTTTGCTTAGAGTATAACCCTTTTCCTCAATTACTGGTGTTTTGTTACATACTTACAGAACGCATATTCCCAATTTTTTTTCCCATGTTAAAACGTATACGCCAAAATATCTTTACTTTCTTTGCAACATGTTTTTTCTTTTTGATGATCCCTTTTGGGAATACCATTTCCTACGACCTTCAGTTTGTTTTACTTTCTACTTTGGTTGTTGTTGGTAGTGTGTACTTGGGAGTACGCCGTAGTGAAGTTTCGTTGTTTGCCATTATTGGGCTAGTTACTGGAATAACGTTGTCCTTGTATTTTAATCCGAGTGCTCTTGATGTTGTTATTCCTGGATCACTTGGTTATTTCCTTGCATTCCTTGGGATTAGCATCTCGATTCCGGTTGCTCTTTCCGTTGCGATTCTATGGGAAGTTTTTAATGCTCCTGAAGAAAAAAATGTGAAGTTAAAAGTGGCGGATTTGTATCCGGAAAGACTTGACTATTATAATGTTTGTAAGGAATATCTTCAAGAAAATAGTGTCATTGGTATAAGTTCTCCATATGGTAATGGAAAAACTTTTTTGATAGATGTTTTAAAAGAGGAAAAAACAGACTGGACTTTTATTGATATTGGTGCTCTTAGTACAACATTGGACAATGTTGAAACTGTTATTTTGAAGGAAATTGCAGATTTTCTTGAAAATCATAATGTGTTTTCCAATTCTATCGGCAAGTTAAAATCTTTTTTGAACCAGGATGTTTTTTACCACATTGGGGAATTCATTTTTGGTAATGATTCGTATGTTCAGCAGTTTGAGACGCTTGTCAAGGATGTTCAAAAAGTTGGAAAAGTAATTGTATTGAATTTTGAAGATTTGGATCGAATTACGGACAAGGACCATCTAAATAAGATATTTGCTATTTGTGATACGTTGGTCAGAATTGATCAAAAGTATAAAACCTCTTTGCTGAAAGTGATTTATCAGTACAATTCGCAATTGCTGGATAATCAGCTGAATGATTGCTGTGCGGAATGTGATAAAAATAGATACAGGGAAAGATTTATTCCGTTTACGGTAGAAATTTCTGCTTTGCAGCCTTCAAAACTGTTTGAGAATGTTCGAGACGCAAATATTCAACGATATCCGATATTGAAGAATGTTTCGTTTAATTTTTTGAATAAACCCCAAAACATTCACGTATTTGGCTTGACTATTCAGGCAGATTTTGTTCATCCTAGGATAAGAGGTATTGAACAAATGCTTGATCGTATGGAATTTTCGTTAAAGAAACTGAATGTAAATTCCCCAAAATATAGCGTTATTTTGGAAACAATATGTGTTTATCATTGTGCAGAATACTTTATGCCAAAGATTATTGACAATCTTGAAAAAGAACGTTGCATTGAAGATTTGAAATTGTTCAATGATGGAATGGAGAAAAAGAGCTTTCAACAATTATATCCAGAGTCTTTTGCAAATAATATTCGTGTTATACCGACTTGCCTTGACATGAAAAAAGTAAATGATGAAGAAGGTAAAAAGCGTGTGGAACAAAATAGAATGGTCTTATTGTTCTTGAGTTTGTTGAATTGTAATGACAATTATTTAATGTTCAAGGGTAGTAGGCTGTTAAACGCTTCATCAAACGCAGTTTACGATGATGAAGTTGTTATTAGGGTGCTGAACCGTATGCAGCAAGGACGTATTGTTGATGATTCCGTTGTTAATGACAAGGTTTAAATAATTAATATGACGGATAATTTTTCTCTTAGAATGGATTATAACGCTTGATTCTATCGCCCTTCGGGCTCCAGAATGACGTTCTTTTGGAGGGTGGGTGAGACCTTCATCACGGAGGGGGCCGCTTTTCCCGGCCGTCCCTTGTGGACTTCTTACAATTTTATTATCTTGTACCTAAAGGCGCAGTTTTTTTCTTGTACTGTGCCATAGTTTTTAAGGTGTAAAGAGGGATTCGATAGATGAAGGTTATTCTGCCGGTAGCAGGGAAGGGCGAACGCATGCGCCCCTACACCAACGATTTGCCGAAGTGCCTGCTCCCCGTGGGCGGCAAGACCATCATCGACTGGATCGTGGAAGACGCCCTGCAGCTCGAACCTTCCGAGACCATCTTCATTACCGGCTACAAGGCCGAAAAGATGGACCAGTTCCTGGAAACCCGCCCCAAGTGGGGTAGGACCCGCACCGTGCTCCAGGGCGACCCCCAGGGCCTCGGGCAAGCCATCAGCCTTGCGCTCCCCTACGTGGAGGACGACGAACCCCTGCTCATCATCCTGGGCGACACCCTCTTCGACGCCGACCTCTCCGCACTGGCCGACGCCCCCACCAACGTCCTCTACACCTACAAGGTTTCCGACCCCCGCCGTTTCGGCGTGGCCGTCACCGACTCCACCGGCAACATCCAGCGCCTGGTGGAAAAGCCCCAGGAATTCGTGTCCGACGAAGCCATCGTGGGCATCTACTACATCAAGGACGTAAAATCCCTCAGGGCGGCCCTCAAGCACCTCATGGATAACGACATCCGCACCCGCGGCGAGTTCCAGCTTACCGACGCCCTGCAGATGATGCTTGAACAGGGCTGCAAGTTCCGCACCGCCCCCGTGAGGGAATGGCTGGACTGCGGCCTCCCCGAGACGCTTGTGCAGACCAACACCTGGCTGCTCCAGAACAAGGACGGCCTGAACAACGTGAGCCGTGTGGCCTGCGACATGTCCCAGGACTTCCACGACGTAAAGCTCGTTCCGCCCTGCATTATCGGCAGGAACTGCGTTATCGAAGGCAGCACCGTGGGCCCCAACGTGACCCTGGGCGACAACTGCGTAATCGTGAACGCCATGGTGGAGAACTGCATCGTGTACGACGGCGAAACTGTCAAGAACCAGGACGTTGCCGACCAGATCATCGCTGGCGAAATGTAATGAACCCCCTGTTCGAAGAATTCTTCAGCCTCCTCCGTTTTTCCCTCGGCATCGCCCCCGCATGTCATTGCGAGGAGCGAAGCGACGCGGCAATCCAAGACGTCATCCTGGAGGGAGCTCAGCGACCGATAGGATCCAGTGACGCACCCAAGACGCCCTTTTCCCGGGTCTTGACTGCAGAAGAATGGCGCTGGCTCCACGAGCAGGCAAAGCGCCAGTGCCTCCTGGGCGTTCTTTACAAGGGCATCGAGAAACTCCCCGCCGAGCACCGCCCGCCCCGCGACCTTCTGCTCCGCTGGTCCTTCGAGGCCAACCAGATCGCCGCCATGAACACCCGCATGAACGACACCGCGGCAAAACTCACCAAAATGTTTGCCGACAGGGGAGCCCGCACCGTGATACTCAAAGGCCAGGCCAACGCCCGCCTCTATCCGGACCCCAGCTCCCGCCAGGCAGGCGACATCGACATCCTCGTGCAAGGCGGCCGCAACCGCGTGCTGAAACTCCTCAAGGAAATGGAACTGCTAGAAAGGGCGACCCGCGAGGAAGTCTCCAACCTCCACGCGCACCTGGACGCTAAACTCTTCGACGGCGTAACGGTGGAAGTACATTTCATGCCCACCTACAACAACTCGCCCTTTACCACCCGCAACATGCAGCGGTATTTCGACACCATACTTGCGGAACCCGGCGCAGTGAAAACCATACAGACCGGCGCAGTGAAAACCATGCAGACCGCCGCGGCACCTGCGCCCGGCGACGCGTCCGAGGGCTTCAACGTACCTCCCGCCACCTTCGCCCTCGTAATGCAGCTGTCCCACATGCAGCGCCACTTTGTCGACAGCGGGCTAGGACTCCGCCAGCTGATGGACTACTACCATGTGCTCCGCAACAGCACCCAGGCCGACCGCGACCGCACCATGGCGAACCTCAAGAAATGCGGCCTCTACAACATGGCCCGCGCCACCATGTGGATCCTCGAGGAACTCTTCGGCCTGCCGCAGCAACTTATGCTCTGCGCCCCCGACCCGCGCCGCGGCCGCATGCTCCTGGACGTGATCCTCGCCGACGGAAACTTCGGCCACTATTCCGAAAACAACTACTCCGTGCCCCTGGTACGCCACTGGCTCACCAATGCCCGCCGCTACCTGGACCGCATCACCTTCGACATGCGCGAATCCCTGTGGGGCGAATTCCGCTTCGTCACCCGCTTCGTGACCTCCATCCCGTACCGCATCAAGACCCGCCGCCTTTCCCTTCGCAAGTAACTCGCAAATCCCTTCAAAATTTAATTACCACGCCACCTGGACAGGATATTCGGGAAACTTGGCATCCCTTGTCATTCGTGTCAAAGAGATAAATCACAAATACTCCTTGACTAGACACGGGCCTAGGGTAGGGCTAGATTACTCAATTTTATTTTTCCCATTCCATGGTGTAGAAATAGCCGATTTCTGGGTTTTCAATCATGTGGAAATAAACCTTGTGGTTGTTGTCGAAATCCACAACGCCGCATTCCTCAACGTCTGAATCAACCTCGGAATTGATAAGCCGTCGAAAAATTCGAGCAGGCTTCTGGTTACCCTTCTTAAAACCGAGAAGAACTCGGAATTGAAGAATCTTTGTTGGTTCGTCTATTTTGCAACTTATTCTTGGTATACTTTCTGAATATTGGCTTTCTAAAGCGACCTTGAAAGACGTACTTTCATTATACGAAATAACCTTGTCAAATTTGACGTTTACTGAATCGAATTCCCCAGGCTTTCCGTTGGGCTTGAAAGACGAGGAAACGTTGTTGCCGTTTACATAGATTTTTGGCTTGCCTGAGCCGTTCCACTTGAATTTATGCTCAATGCAGTCAAGGAACGGAACCTTGGATTGGATAAGGCGCATCGTTTCAAACCGGGCGTTTTTGCCGTCATCGCTAGTAAACGTGCAGAAGGACGCAATCCTTATGAACTTGTTCTTGTGTGTTGCCGCTAGGGACTTGCACACCGCCTTGTATATGGCGATAACAAGAAACGTTATTGAAAGACAATAAAAAAACAGCACTACAATTAGCGCTGGCATCGACTTGAATGGAATAATTGCCAGGGCGATGATGGATGACATCCCTGCAATGACTCCGAACGCATTTTTGAAAATGTTTAGCATCTTAGACTTCAGTTTCCATAATGAGACTCCTTTTTTTTGTCCTGATATAAAAATGCAATTTGGCACTCCGGTGCCGGTCTTAAGAAAATCTACAAAGACAATAAACTTGTGTCAAGCCCCCATGGCGCACTCCCTTTATTTTGCAAACAGCAGTTGACACGGGCGGCCCGGCACTCCCGTGTTTTTGATTTCGCCAATTAACAAGGCGGAACTTTTTACCATTCAACATGCACAGGGTACTTTGGAATCTGTGAGTCCCTTGTGACAATGGATGCGTTCATTGTTATAGCTTGCGCTATGATAAGCCTGTCAAAAGGATCGTTGTGAATTGCGGGCAAGGATTTTATGGATTCCAGTTCCTTAGGCCTTATGGGGATGATCTCTAAATGCTTACGCAAAGATTCTCTTCTGTTTCTATTATTTCTTTGGCCTTGTTGGAAAGTTCTTTCTTGTTTGCAAAACTAAAAAGTAGTGCGTTGGTATCTAGCAGATATGTCACAGATACTCCTTGAAGCATTCAGGAGTTTTGTCGAAATCATCTGCCATGAAGAATCCTTTTTCGAAACCGCCAAGTTTTCGCTTTGCTCTTTTTTTGTTTTGCGCAGAACAGTTCGTTGCCGGTTGAAAGGATGAGGCTATTTCCATAAGCAGATTCCAACGCTTTTCCGCAGACATCGAGAGAATTTCAGTAACAATAGAATCGTAGGACATGGAAGCCTCCTTTCCTACGGAAATATAGTCTAAAATATCGGTACCTGTCGCCGAAAACTCGGCACTGGAGCCTACAAGCTTTAAGTTGTTCATTGGTGTGATTTGTGGATGCGCCTTGCGCACCCGGCCCTACGCACACAGCCAAAAGGCTTTAACCCTTTCAGAGGTCCTGTGGAGATGCATGCTTGCACGCTCCTACGGCTCGTGGCAGAGAGTTGATCGCCTCCCCAGATAAGTCAGGAGGATTAAATTCTCAATGACCTTAATTTATACTTTTGTGCACCTGTTGTCAAGAGGTGAATTTAAAAGTCTTTCATTTTGCAAACAATAGTTGACAACGATTCGGGCGGCCCGGCACTCCCGTGCCGTCGCGCTCTATTTTATGGGGCCGTTCCGTCGCCAGGGCGACGACCCGCCCCTCATAAAACGCAGCCTTTTGCGGAACGTGGGGGAGGGAACGCAGCAAAAGTCTGCGCCCCACCCGCTCGGCGCAGCCTCGCTGGGGTCACGATCGCTGCCGCGATTTAAGGACGAAAAATTTTTACAATCTTTTTTCAAAATCCAGGGGGCAATCTACGGCAAAAAAGCGTGTATATAGCAGGCGGCGATTTAGCCACCTCGCAAAGGTGTGCGCAACACCCAGCAATACGAATGAACGAAAACGAAACCGCCGTAGGCGCTGATAACGAAACTAAAGTCATCGACTTCTCGAAACTCTATATCACCAACAGGTTCATGTTCCCTCTGGTCATGAGCCACAAGGAAATCGCAAAACCATTCATCGAGGCTGCACTCGGCATCAAGATCTACGACCTTAAGGACCCCGAGCAGGAAAAGACGGACCAGGTTGGCATATTCAGTAAGAGCATGCAAAACGAGTGTTGCAAAATTATGTTCGCATAATTTTATAACCGAGTGCAGCTGCGGACGCCGTAGGCGTCAAAAGCGTCCGCTACGACGTGTTCACACAGCAAATCAATGAAAACGGCGAAATTGTCAGTTCCTTTGATCTCGAAATGCAAATTGTTGATACCAAGGAACTTCCCAAGCGCGCTCGCTACTACCAGTCTGTCCGCGACACCAACGACCTGCGCAAGGGCGCCATGTACAAAAGTCTCAAGGACCAGTACGTACTCTTCATCTGCCCCGACGACATCTTTGGTGCGAAGCAGCCTATCTACAGCTTTCAGAATTACGCTACAGAAAATAAAAACATCTCTCTTGACGACCGCACGTTCAAGAATTTTTATATCTTTAACGAGTACAACAAACTTCCGGACGCGCATCCCCTTAAGCCGTATCTGAAGTATTTCGCAACAAACACCGCCGACTCCGCAGAGACCAAGAACATCCACACCAAGGTTCAGTGGTACCAGGCCGACGAAGACACACAGGAGCGTTATATGACATGGGAACAGGAAATCCAGCTCGCCAGGGAAGATGCCGCCGAAGCCGCTGCTGAAAAAGAACGCGAACGTAACCAGAAAATCATTGCCGAGAAGGATGCCGAGATTGCCGAACAGGCACGCAAAATCGCAGCTCTTGAGGCGAAACTCGCCGGAAAGAACTCCAAGTAACCTCTGCGAAAAATCTCCGCGATACAAGGGACCCCCGCGCGGGTCCTTTTTTTGTGGGCGGCCCGGCACTCCCGTGCCGTCGCGCTCTATTTTATGGGGCCGTTCCGTCGCCAGGGCGACGCCCCGCCCCTCATAAAACGCAGCCTTTTGCCTCATCTTTTGTCACCCCGGCCTCCGAGCCGGGGGCCCCTTTTGCATAAGCGCAAAAGTCTGCGCCCCAAGGGGTCACGATCGCTGGCCGATGGCCCTGTCAACTTCGCCTCGGCAATGAGAACACAAGTGTTCTCGCTGCACTCGGCTCGTATGACACTGCCGCGATTTAAGGGCGAAAAATTTTTACAATCTTTTTTCAAAATCCAGGGGGCAATCTACGGCAAAAAAGCGTGTATATAGCAGGCGGCGATTTAGCCACCTCGCAAAGGTGTGCGCAACACCCAGCAATACGAATGAACGAAAACGAAACCGCCGTAGGCGCTGATAACGAAACTAAAGTCATCGACTTCTCTAAAATCACCATCACCAACCGTTTCATGTTCCCGCTGGTCATGAGCCACAAGGAAATCGCCAAGCCCTTCATCGAGGCGGCGCTTGGCATCAAGATCTACGACCTTAAGGACCCCGAGCAGGAAAAGACGGAGCAGGTGGGCATCTTCAGCAAAAGCGTGCGCTACGACGTCTACGCCCAGGAAACCGGCAAGGACGGCAAAGTCAAGCGCTCCTTCGATCTGGAGATGCAGATGGAGGACACCAAGGAACTCCCCAAGCGCGCTCGTTACTACCAGTCTATTCATGACACCCACGAGCTGCGCAAGGGCGCCATGTACAGCAGCCTTAAGGACCAGTACGTGCTCTTCATTTGCCCGGAAGACATTTTCAAGGAAGGCCTGCCTATCTACAGCTTTCAGAACTATGCGACAGAAAACAAAAAACTCGCCTTGAACGACCGCACCTTCAAAAATTTTTGATCTTCGATCCAAATTCGCTGCGGCTCGGAAATGACTGAATAAATTCAGTCGCTTCTCTCGCCTTGCTGAATTTATTATCTTTAACCAGTACGAGAAACTTCCGGATACGCACCCGCTTAAACCGTACCTGAAGTATTTTGCTACAAACGCCGCCGAATCCTCGGAGACAAGGAAAATCCACACCAAGGTGGAATGGTACCGTTCAGACGAAAAGACACAGGAGCGCTATATGACATGGGAACAGGAAATCCAGCTTGCCGCAGAAGCCGCTGCTGAAAAGGCGACCATGGAGGAACGCAACCGCAACGAGAAAATCATCGCTGAGAAGGATGCCGAGATTTTCGAGAAGGACGCAAAACTTGCAGAAAATGCTGCCGAGATTTCCGAGAAGAATGCCGAGATCGCCGAACAGGCACGCAAAATCGCAGCTCTTGAGGCGAAACTCGCCGGAAAGAACTCCAAGTAACCTCTGCGAAAAATCTCCGCGATACAAGGGACCCCGCGCGGGTCCTTTTTTTGTGGGCGGCCCGGCACTCCCGCGATTTAAGGGCGAAAAATTTTTACAATCTTTTTTCAAAATCCAGGGGGCAATCTACGGCAAAAAAGCGTGTATATAGCAGGCGGCGATTTAGCCACCTCGCAAAGGTGTGCGCAACACCCAGCAATACGAATGAACGAAAACGAAACCGCCGTAGGCGCTGATAACGAAACTAAAGTCATCGACTTCTCTAAAATCACCATCACCAACAGGTTCATGTTCCCTCTGGTCATGAGCCACAAGGAAATCGCAAAGCCATTCATCGAGGCGGCGCTCGGCATCAAGATCTACGACCTCAAGGACCCCGAGCAGGAAAAGACGGAGCAGGTGGGCATCTTCAGTAAGAGCGTACGCTACGACGTGTTCACACAGCAAATCAATGAAAATGGCGAAATTGTCAGTTCCTTTGATCTCGAAATGCAAATTGTTGATACCAAGGAACTTCCCAAGCGCGCTCGCTACTACCAGTCTGTCCGCGACACCAACGACCTGCGCAAGGGTGCCATGTACAAAAGTCTCAAGGATCAGTATGTGCTCTTCATTTGCCCGGAAGACATTTTCAAGGAAGGCCTGCCTATTTACAGTTTCCAGAACTATGCGACAGAAAACAAAAAACTCGCCTTGAACGATCGCACCTTCAAAAATTTCTATATATTTAACCAGTACGGGAAACTTCCGGACGCGCATCCCCTTAAGCCGTATCTGAAGTATTTCGCAACCAACACCGCCGACTCCGCAGAGACCAAGGACATCCACACCAAGGTTCAGTGGTACCAGGCCGACGAAGACACACAGGAGCGTTATATGACATGGGAACAGGAAATCCAGCTCGCCAGGGAAGATGCTGCCGAAGCCGCTGCTGAAAAAGAGCGCGAACGTAACCAGAAAATCATTGCCGAAAAAGATCGCAGAATTGCGGAACTTGAAGCCAAGCTCGCAGAAATGCAAAAGTAAAAACGCAAGGACCCATATGGGTCCTTTTTTTGTGGCTTTATGTTGCCGAGAATGTCGTTCGCTTGGTTACGCCCCCCCCAAGAAACAAAAATGGCGGGACAGTCTGCCCGCCTAGTAGGTTGAGCCAGGGTCTTTCAACCAGCTCATGTCTACAATATACAAAAATGAAACCCCGTGTCAATTGATTTTGCAAATAGCATTCCTCCCCCAGCCAGGCAAGACCGTCAAGGGCTTGCCTGGCGCTGTTTTCCCCTGCGGATTGCGGAGCTTTCGTGCTCCCGTCTGCTAATAAAAATAGCCAGGGTTGCGTTAGCAGCTCTGGCTGTTTTATTCCTTTTTCCCTAGGTTCTACAGTTCAAATGCAAATCCCAAATCCTTCAACAAAGGGTTCTTGGTATCCTTTTCACTGAGGAGGGGCTCAAAACCGTTACCTACGGGCCATTCGATACCGATGGCGGGGTCATTCCAGAAAAGGCCGCCTTCATCTGTGGGGTCGTACAGGCGGGTGCACTTGTACACGAAAGTGGCGGTTTCGCTGAGCACCACGAAGCCGTGTGCAAAACCCTCGGGAATATAGAACTGGCGCTTGTTTTCGGCGCTCAGAACCACACCTTCGTACTTTCCGAATGTGGGGCTGCCCTTGCGCAGGTCCACAGCCACGTCGTAGACTTCGCCTTCCAACACGCGGACCAGCTTGCCCTGGGGATTCTTCTTCTGGAAATGAAGGCCGCGAAGCACGCCCTTCTTGGAACGGGATTCGTTATCCTGAACGAAAACCATGTCGAGCCCGGCAGCGTCGAATTCTGCCTTGTTGTAGGTTTCCATAAAGTAGCCGCGATGGTCGCCGTAAACCGTGGGCTCCACGATGGTGACGCCTTCAATACTTGTCTTGATGAAATTGAACTTACCCATAATTGATTTTCTATGTGGGGTTAAATATTTGCTTTTTCAAAAGCAAGGAAAACTTTTGAATAGGATAGTTTGCCTAAGCAATTCTTGTGCTCAAGTTCTTCGTTATTTGCTTTAGCCCTATTTATCGCAGATTCGAGTTTGTTATCGGCAAATAATTTTTTCGCCCATTCCGAAGTCTCCAGGTATTTTCGATTCTTTAGAATGCGGCCTAACGATTTTTTACCATCACTTGGCTGAATAAAATACGATTTCATATGAGGCGCAAGTAAGTCCATCACATCGCCCCTATTTTTCATAAAAGAGGTCTCGTTTTGAAAATGGAGCAAAAGCCAATATTCAAAGCAGGGCATACTGGGACAAAGAACAACCTGTCCTGACTCAATAAATTCATTGATCTTCTTGCAAAACAATTCATGGTTTCGACGATTCGATGCATTATCAGTAACTGTATCCATGTCAAAAACGCAAAAGATTTGTGCGTCAGGATTATCTTGAATGATTTTTTCAATATGGAATGGGAATTTTTTTGTGTACTCAGATTCCATTCCAAAGAACTGAGGTAAAACGTTAAACTTATACTGAGTTAAAGAAGTTGCGTGCTTAAAATAGTACTGTTCCGTATTTTGCCCACCACTGATAACGAACGGATACAGAGGTCTTAATTCCCTTGACCCCTGTTCAACTCCGTTTTGATCAGTTCCTCCACTCTGTTCAAAGTATCTCCTTTGAACAGAGCCTTCCTCCAACATCCTTTTCGTCATACGCTGAATTGAGTTGCTCCAAAACGTTTGTTTCTATAAGCGGCTCTTATTGATGAAAGTCTGTTCAAGCCCTTAAAATCGGTTAAGCGATATAAGTCGGAAGATCCATTCTTTTGTTTTTCCACAAAGAAAATCGAATCTTTCCTTATCAGGTCATCTACCAAATCTAAAAGGCCATCGTTGTGAGTTGTTATCAAAATCTGAGATTCAGAATTTTCCTTCAGATAATTAAAGAGTAGCGTTTCTAGCAATTTTGGATGCAGCGATGATTCGATTTCATCAACAGTCATGAAGTAATCGCCTTTTAGGACATAATATAACGCTGTTTCCAATTCAAGAGTTCGCAAAGTTCCCCTTGATTCCTCTTCCTCAGACATGGGGAAAGTTTTAAAACCAAGCTCAGTTTCTACGTCATGAGAAAATTGCAACTTCGTTTGCGCTGCTAAACGTTCATCCAATAAACGATTTTTTTGTTCTTCCGATATTCCGTCAGCATTCAAAATATTTTGAAAAACTTTTTCAATCTGAGGATCGTTCTCCACATCCGATTTCACGAAAGAAATGTTGAAATCAGCACTTTTAAGGAATTGGACCAAATAGCTCGGCATCGTAGAATCTTCAGAAAGTCCCTTTTTCGCTGCGTTCATAACATTAGTCGTAGGGTCGATTCCTTGAGCCATATGAGTCTGCAGCCAATTTTTCGCTTCATCAATTAGCGGAATACTTACATTTACAGAGCCCTTTGCTGCAAAAAAGGACATATTCTTCAAACAGGCCAAATTTATAGCTTCGGCGGCAAGTTTGCTCACCTTGGCAGCGGACGACTTGAAAATAATTTCTGTTTTATCCTTTTTTAACTTTCTGGAAAAAAGTTCTATAGGTTTGGCTGTTTTGTAATAGAGCAGACGTTCCAAACGCACTTGCAGAGAATCCAGCTCCAGTAGATAACGGTATTTTACCCCTTTTACAAAAAAGGTTAAATCAAAACTCGATGGATTTTGCTTAGAAGTCTCATCCAACTTAAATGGAGTTACAAGAGTTCCTGACGAATCACTCTTGGTAATACGGATCCAGAAATTTCTAAGAAAATTTATCGCTTTCAAAATGTTGGATTTACCAGAAGCATTATAGCCATATATCAAAGCAAACCGAAGCAAACGAGTGTTTTCGTTTACTGTGATAACTTGATAATTTTCTGCGAACTTGTCGCTAGAGGCGTCAAAATTCAAAATGATTTCGTCTTTAATAGACAAAAAATTCTTTATTTTCAATTCCTGAATCATATTAAAACCACGATTGATTTTTGTAAAAATACAAAAAAAAACAATTATTTCAAAGGAATTTACACAAATTATGCAATTTTGCTTAAAATAACCAATAAAACGCCGTGTATGAATTCCGTTAATAAAAGACAATGAGCAGGCATTTGCCCGCTCATTGTCTTTTATTACCCTTCAATCTCCTTCAGATATCTTGCCAAGGCATCTTGCCAGGTGGGGAGGGGCTTGAAGCCTGCTTCTACCAGCTTGCTTTTGTCGAGGCGGCTGTTGAAGGGGCGGGCGGCCTTGCTTAGGCCGTATTCTGCGGTGGTCACGGGAAGCACCTTGGTGCTCATGCCGGCCTGCTTGTAGATTTCGCAGGTGAAGTCGTACCAGCTGATGTATCCGCCCTCGTTGGTGGCGTGGTAGTAGCCGTATTTCTCGGTCTCGTTCATATCCACCAGCAAACGGGCCAAGTCCAGTGTGTAGGTGGGGGTGCCGATCTGGTCGTTCACCACACGCACCGTGTCGTGAGTCTTGCCCACGTCGAGCATGGTCTTGATGAAGTTCTTGCCGTTCAGGCCGAAAACCCATGCGATGCGCACGATAAAGAACTTCTCCAGGGCACCACTCACTGCAAGCTCGCCCTCCAGCTTCGTCTGGCCATATACATTCAGGGGCTTGTAATCCTTGCAGTCAGGCTTCCAGGGCTCCGTGCCCTGACCATCGAAAACATAGTCCGTGCTGATGTAGGTCATCTTGCAATCAAGAGCCTTGCAGATGTGGGCGATGTTTTCGGTACCATAGGAATTGATGGCACGGACCTTTTCCTGCTTATCCAAATCCTCAGCCAAGTCCACAGCAGTCCATGCTGCGCAATGGATTACGGCATCGGGTTTGACATCCATCAGGACCTTTTCAACGGCTCTAGCGTTCGTAATATCCAATTGACGGTATTCCGCCTTGGTGACCGCAGAATCATCTGCAATGCCCGCATATTCGGGAGCGATGTCGGAACCCACGGCTACGTGGCCTCGGGATACGAGTTTGTTTACAACATCATGGCCTAATTGGCCGCCAACACCTGTTACAAAAAATTTCATTTTTCACCTTAATGTTTGGAAAAATTTTGCTCTGCATTTCCTGTTGGCACAACTTCTGTAGAATCTACTTGAACGTTTAATTGAGTTTGTTTAGCTGATTCTTTGAAAGAAGTTTTTGTGTCAAATGGTTCAGTAACGATATTAAAATAAGAAACAACAATACTGATAATGAACAAGACAACAAAGATGGCTGTAGATAAAATCGATAGAATTTTTGAGCGACTTTTTTCTTTGTTGTTTTTTGAGTAATCTTGTTCTCTTTTTTTGTATTTATTCCAAAGCCAACTTATAGAAGAAAACATTCCACATAAATATGTTCCTATAACGCAAAAATAAAAACCTTGAGTACCATCCCATGCATTTGTTTTTTTTAGGATACAGAGCGTTGCCGCACATAGAACTATAGCAACCAACGTGAAAATTTTAACAAACTCTCCATAAAGTCCCTGAATAAAATTCCACGGATTTTTCTTACAAGGCTTATAGTCGCTTGGGAATATTTTGGTTTCTTTAGAACTTTCTTCCGTGATTAGATTATATTCTTTTCGAATGCCATAAACAATAAACTGTTCCAGTCTTTGGGCACATCCCTGGTAGACACAGATATGTGTCATTATGAGTAATACTAACATTGAACAAGCGAATGTAAACAAAAGATTGTCGCTCGTAAAACAAGAATCTAGGCACTCTCTGCAGTTCTCGGTAGTATGCAAAAGAAC
This sequence comes from Fibrobacter sp., assembly GCA_024399065.1. Taxonomy (NCBI): domain Bacteria; kingdom Pseudomonadati; phylum Fibrobacterota; class Fibrobacteria; order Fibrobacterales; family Fibrobacteraceae; genus Fibrobacter; species Fibrobacter sp. The sequence goes on from JAKSIB010000004.1 coordinate 149,984, forward strand.
GTAACCATATGCACCTAATATTGCAAACATGCCAACAAGCAAAGAAACAACGCTCTGCATGCCTGCGTTATTATTTACGGCGTACTGCTCATGTAATTGTGCAAATAGAACGTCCTTTGCACTTGTCGGAAAGAATGCTGAACTTGCTGGAGATTGCTGTGTGGCAGAACCCGGTGCAGCTTGGCTGTTAGCAGAAATGACGTTGTTGACATTCGCAGAATTCATAAATGTTTTTTTTCCTATTTCATTAAACTCAAAATTACCTTTCCATGCTGTTTTTTTTAAATATAAGGCGATAGCAAGAATGCAAAGTAAATACGTGGAAGCTGCAATCAGTTCAATCACCATAAGCCCTCACTAAAGACCTTGTGTTCGCAAGTATTCCGTAAACGTAGTCCACTAAAAAAGGATAACATGACAGTTACCTCAACGGATTTCTATCGCTTTTATACCACTTCATGAATTCGGCGATGCCGTCGTGCAGACTCCAGTGGGGCTTGTACCCGCATTCAGTCTCCAGCTTGGTGGTGTCGGCGTTGGTCTGGTATACGTCACCCGGTTGCATGGGCAAGAATTCCTTCTTGGCGGGCTCGCCGTAGGCGTTTTCGATTTCGCTGATGAAATCCATCAGCTTCACGGGATTGCTGCAGCCGATGTTGTAAACCTTGTAGGCGACCCCGTTGGGACAATCTGAAGCGACTGGCGTACGGTCTACCACGTGGATGGTTCCTTCGACAATATCATCGATGTAGGTAAAGTCGCGGATCATGTCGCCGTTGTTGAACACCTTGATTGGTTCGCCCTTTGAAATGGCCCTGGCGAACAGCATGGGAGACATATCCGGGCGCCCCCAAGGTCCATACACCGTAAAGAAACGAAGTCCGGTTACAGGCAGGCTGTACAGTTTGCTGTAGGAATGCGCCATCAGCTCGTTGCTCTTTTTGCTGGCGGCATAGAGGCTCACGGGAGAATCCACCTTGTCGTCTTCGCTATAGGGAACCTTGCTGTTAAGGCCGTAAACGGAACTGGAGGATGCGTAAATCAGGTGCTTGACATTGAAGTTGCGGCATGCTTCTAAGATGTTCAGGAATCCATACAAATTGCTCCACATATACGCATATGGATTTGTAATAGAATAGCGAACTCCAGCTTGGGCGGCCAGATTTACAACCTTGTCGAATTTTTCTTTTTCAAAGATTCTGTCGAGAAAAGCTTTCTCTTCTATTCCTAATCTTATAAATCGACATTTCTCAAATTTGCAACTTCTGTATTCCGTTCCAAAAATAAAGTCGTTGTTCGGAGCGGTGATTCCGCATTCCGCCAGTCTACCGAATTTTAGACGAACGTCGTAGTAGTCATTGATGTTATCGATGCCAACGACATCGTCGCCACGTTCCGCAAGCTTATACATAAGCTTGGAACCAATAAAACCAGCTGCACCTGTTACGAGAATTTCATATTATGGGATGGCTTACATGCCTTCTATCATTCGTTTTTATATACTAAATAAAAGAGCAAAGATGGAAACTAGTTCCATCCTTGCAAAAAACAATCTAATTAATCCTTTTTGCTTTCTTCGATAAATTTCTTTCCATCCTTCAGGAAACTGACAACAATCAGTATCATCACGATTCCTATAGGGAACGCTGCAAGAATACTTACCGACTGCAAATTGCTCATGGAGCTTTCTGAGAAAACAAGTGCTATCGGTAAAATAATCAAAAGGACACACATCATCAGCTGGATCAATTTGTTAGGAGATTCATTTTCTTCCAGCTTGTGATAACTATAGCAAGATGCTGTATACGCAATCGAATCAAAGGATGTTGCATAGAATGCCATCATTGTCAGCAGAACCAAAACGAGAACGAACGGTGCACATGGCAAAGTATTAATGATATTAATGATCATCGTATACAAATCACCGTTTGCAGCATACGCTGACATATAATCAACTGCACCAGAAGTTTGCTGTCCCAAAGAATAATTTCCAAGAATTACAAAGCTAAGAATAGTTGAACCTACGCCAAAAACGTATCCTCCAAGTAGGGTTTGACGAATCGTTCTACCTTTGGAAATATTCCCAATGAAGAACGGAGCCGCAACACACCACACCATCCAATAAGCCCAATAGTAAATAGTCCAATCCTGGGGGAAATTATTCTTACGTAAAGGATCTGTGTAAGTGGAAAGACCAATAAAATTCTGGAGCATTCTTCCTAGTGATTCAAATCCCGTATCAATAATGTAGCGAGCTTCGCCGCCAAAAGCCAACACATAGAAGTTCAAGCCGAAGAACATGAAAATGCAAACTTTAGCAAGGATGCTAATTCCCTTAAAGCCGTGAAGTAGGGAATATGTATAAACGGCACAAGTCACTACAAGAATCACAATGGTGATTGCTGTTCTACTGATTTCTACATGGAAAATTTCCGTAATAATACTAGCCATGAGTGGCGTTGCAATACTGAAGGTTGTTGCTGTACCAGCAAGCAGTGCAAAAACTGCCAACAAGTCAATAAAGCGACCGGCAATACCATCTGTATGCTTTCCAAGAAGCGGACGACAGGCTTCAGAATATTTTTGACGGGATTGTTTACGAACATGAAGCATGAAACCAAATGCAACAGCCAACACAAGATAGAACGCCCATGGAATCAGACTCCAGTGGAATATCGGGAAAACACCTGCCCAATCTTGAACGCTACCTAGCTCGGCAATATGGGGATTTGTTGCATACATAACCCATTCAGAAAAAGAATAGAACAAAATGTCTGCAGCAAGACCGCAAGTAAACATCATGCATCCCCATGCAAAAAATGAATACTTCGGTTTTTCATTTTTTCCGCCTAATACAATATCACCATACTTAGACATGGCCAAGAAAATGGACATGATGAAAAAGCCTAGTCCAATTACCAGATAATACGTTCCGAATGTATCGCCAAAGAAAAAGCGAACCTTGCTCAAAACCGCATTCGATTGTTCAGGCAATGCGAAGAACAATACGCTAAGAATTATAACAATTGTAAGAGGAACAATTGTTATAATCCAGTCTATTTTACCTTTTTCGATTTTCATTTTTCTCCTTCATGCATTGAGCATTGTGCTATTTGATAAATGATTTATAGCTGGGATCCATTGCGACCAATTCGTCAAAATTGTCGATTTCAACGATATCCCCTGATTTCATCGGACGTATTCCCAAATCATATTCTTCAAAATGACAGAACATTGCGACATCGTCCCAATAAATTTGACGATTCTCTTTTTCATCAAATTCTAGCTCTAGGTGCCGTTTCAGTTTTTTTCCATCTTCCGCAGTCCAGCGAGATACGCTAAACAATTGCCACCCCTTGACTCCTCCAGTTCGGCTACATGAGACAACACGATTGCTTTCAACTTGCATTAGCCATTCATTGGTCTCGCCATCAGTCCAAATTGCATTGTAGCCTGACTTTTCGAATTCGGGAGATAAAATGGAATCATTGTAGACAATTTGATCTCCGTCCAAGATGATGGCTTCGCCAATATAATCTCGAGCCACGTAGAGTGAAGAAATGTTATTGCAAACATCATAGAGAGGATTTTCAATTATATGAAGATTCTCGTACTCCTTCTCTAGACAATAGAATTGCTCTTTCAAGTAACCGACCACAACATATATTTCGCGAATTCCGTTTCTATGTAAAGCCTGTATCACGGAATCAATCATTCGCTGTCCTTTGACCTTTATCAAAGGTTTTGGAACGGTTTGGGTTACCGGGCGCATTCTGCTGCCAATTCCTGCAGCCATAATTATCGCGCGTTTTACACAATGCATTTTATCCTCTATCTCAAATACCTAAAACTTGACGTTCTTTATTAACCAGGTTGAAGAAGTCCTTTGCGTAGCGATATTGACGTAAGTGGTATTCGCCAAATTCAACTCCAAGCGAAGCCTTGTATTCACACCAATTGCTCCACAAAAAGCCACAGACAGCCATGTAGGCATACACTTTAACTCGGATTACATCGGGGCATTTGCCATCAAAGTATATGTTAAGAAGATGATCAACCTGTAATTTGTCGTAATATGAATAAATTGAAAACATAGCCAAATCAACATGCGGGTCTTGCATTCCAGCATATTCCCAGTCAATCAAACTAATCACCGTTTTCCCGGAAGAACTCCTTGAAAAGAGAAAGTTGTCGGGAATGGCATCAATATGGGTTAAACACCTCTCCCCAATATTCTTTTCTATAAAAGAACGAAGCGACAAAACATTTCGTTTAGTTTGATTGTAATCCCTAAATACAGAAGGGACGCCTTTTCTCAACTTTTCATAAAATTCTATTTGCCCGAAAATGTCAAAATTATGAGAGACTTTTAATTTCAGATTGTGAAATTCCCGTAATTTTTTCATGCAAATTTTCAAGTCAGCATCATCATTTGCGTTACAAACTCTAACGTCTTTCAAAAATTCCGTTATTTTGTATCCATTTTCCGGATTGATGTATACGACATCGTCACATATCCCCTTGCCGGATACAATTTGATATACAGCCGCTTCATTTTTTCGATTGATAAGAGCGGATGTTCCCTCGCCAGGAATTCTCATGATGTACTGTTTGTTCCGACACGAAAATAAAAAGGACCTATTAGTCATTCCTTTTTTCAAAACAGTTATATCACAAATTTCTTTTGGACGTACATCAAAAGCTTTTGCTATTACATCTATAGCATCTGTTTTTAAATGATTTGAATCCTCATCCAAATCACGAAGCTGTTCATATGTGTTAATTTCAACATAATCAGAAGAATGTTCTACTCGAGCTTGAACAATCATTTTCTCTTCGGAAAACAACGCGTCTTCCCAAAATGAATTGTTGTGCAAACCATCATTATCAAATTTCTTTAATTTTTCTTGGACAAATAGCGAATCTTGGCAAGAAAGGTAGGCGATACCAATCATTCCATTTCCGCCAGTCTTATCCGGTGCGTATACAAGTTCCATTTTTCTATTTACTCGAACGGAACTGTCGTCGTCAATCAGGTCAGAAACCATATACCAAGAATACAATTCATTTTTGCGATATGGATTACGATTACACCAAATATCACATGGAACCACATAGGCATTATCAAGTAAATCAGCAACAAGATTTAAAGAATGCAAATTGTTCTTTGAAGAATATTCCTTGTTAACAACCAACTTGACACCATATTTATCAATTAGGTAGTCAAAGGACTCCTTCATAAAACCGACAATGATATGAATGTCAAAGATTCCGGCCTCATGGAGCTGTTCGATGGTTCGTTCAATCAAGACCTCTCCATTAACCTCAATAAGAGCCTTTGGAGATTCTAGATTAATTGGAACCATTCTCATTCCAAAGCCTGCTGCTAGAATGATGGCCCTGCGGGGGGCCAAACGGTCAAACTCCTGACGAGCTTTTTCTGTGAGTCGAAAATCGCTATCCAAGTATTTGGATAAAACTAGATTCTTCAGGGAACGATTCACAATTCCAAGAGAATGTCCGCAAGATTCAGCCAAAATCCTTTGATTTACGAAAGGATTTCGCAAAAGAGTATAAAGGACGTCTTTCTCGTAGGTATCCATCAAACATTTCCATGTTTTCACGAAATTCGACTTTTCATTTTTCGTGAACATTCTGCTCAAAAAAAAGTGGCAGATTTTTCCACCACCTAAAATGTAGCTTATTTGTAAGATATTGTCTACACTTTTTTATATGCTTTAAAATAATGATGGCCTATACGATCTTCTTCAGGAGGCAGTTGCATATAATCACCATATGTAAGGCGCAAAACCTCATCGTAACGTTTGGGAACCTTAAACTGGTATTTTTCAAACGGCCAATCAATCAACTCATCAAACCATTCTTTTTTGAAGATATCCCTGGCACCACCAGACAACCAAACAACACAGCCAATGTAACTGCTGGACTCATAAGGTTTCACTCGAGCTAAAGACTCCAATTTTCTCTGGAAATAATCTTTTCCGACCAACTTTGAGAAAAGGAATACAGGAAATTTCAATATTTTACGGACTTTTGACTTCGTAATTTCCACCGCATAATGTTTTCTAGAAGCTTGATAGCAAAAAGATGACAGTCTATCGCCTTTCAATCCGTACGCTAAAGATTCTTCAAAAGTCGCTCCAAGGCCATCATAGGGATAAATATCAATAAATACCCCCATGCCATAAGGTTTTTCATTATCCATTTCAATCACATAACGGTCATCACTTATTCGCGTTATCATATATGGATATTCAGGACATTCTTCCCTATTAAACATCCTCAAGTTAGGAAATTCTTCCGAATGGCTTTTAAAATATGCAAGAAAACGATCATAGTCCGGGCGAGGCATCATAATATCAACATCGTCATCCCATGGTATATAACCCTTATGACGAATTGCGCCTATTAGTGTACCATAAATCAGAGAATATCTAAAACCTTCCCTATCACAAACTTCCGCCACAGAATGCAAAATTTCCAAGGAAATGCTCTGCATCTGTTGCATTGTCAAATTTTCTTTCATATAAGGTATTCCTTTAGTCCTTTACCAGGATTTCCGAATAAAATGTATTTGATTTTTCTGCATCAGAAGAGTCAAACTTATAACTTAGCTTATGAAAACAGGTTTGCCCCTTTATAGCTTGCCACATCGTTGAATCATACGTATCGAACAAACGCAATAAAAGCATATGCGGCACAGAATTACAGAACGGAATAACTTTTTTCCATTCCTCAGGATATGTTTCCAATGCTATTTCAAAGAAATCGTGGATTAAGAAGTAATCAATCATATGGTTGTTTTTTTTCCAGTATTCATATAGCAAGTGCTTGGTCAAACATATAATAGGATTGTTTGTTGCTGCGGTCATAAACCAACTGGATATGGAATAACACTCGCCGTCTAAGCCGGGTTTTAAACACTGGTATACAAACAAATCTGAATCAAATAAATGTTCGGGATAATCGTTTCCGGAACAATAAACAGTTGCGTCAATCCATGTTCCTCCATAACGTTCTAAAAGTTCAAGACGTAGCAAGTCTGAAAAATGTGTTTTGGTAATTATTCCCGAGTTTATTTTTTCTTGGATATATTGGGGAAAAGAAACGAAATCCCTGTAATTTTCTTCAGTCAGTAAAACAACTTCCCTGTTGTGCAAATTTTTTTGCATAGACGAGAAACATTTTTTTACGAGGGCAGGTGCTTTATCTATACCCTGAAGCCAAAGAATCCATACTTTGTTGGATTTTATATTCTCGTGTTTTTGTTGTGCAAAATTCAAAGAGAAATCGATTGCGTATTTCTTAAACTTACGCCGAATTTTTTCTAATCGGCGATTGTTTATTGCTAATCTTGAAATTTCAAGAGACTTTCTTCTGAATCCGAGTGAGATGATAATCCATATGGAAAAAAATAGAACGCGGGCGCGCCATAATTGAATGAAAAAATTTTTCCCACCCAACTTCTTTAGCAATTTTAAACAGATATGCAATTGAGCTACCGCCTTATTTCTAGACTATTTTTTAGAAATTCCATTGATTTATCTTTGTACTCTAAAATTCTTGCATCAACAGTGTTCCAATCAATGTCGTTGTTTATTTGGTTGGCTAAGTTTGTGAAACTTGAGCAAACTTGACTAGATAAACCTGCAATGCTCATTAGACTATCAATTCTACTATGGGAGGATTGCTTGTCTGTTTTAGGAATGCGGTAAAAGGTTAAAAATTTCTTGTGGAAGATGATGCTGAATACAGAACAATGGAAGGAATCTGTGACCACATAGGCTGCATGCTCCAATAGATTTATGAAGTCAAGACAGTCTGCGTCATATACGGACTCATCTCCGAAATTTTCATCTGCGGGTTCATACCAGTCCATATGACGGAAAACAACGAGCTTCATGCCGAGTTGTTTTGCCATAGATGTTACTGCCTCTCGGTTATCCAACCGTGGACCTAGCATATAACAGAGTATGTAGTCTCCAGAAATATGTTTTTTTGATGCTGAAGATAGCTGCTTCCATTCTTCTCTTGATAACAATAGGGTTGGATCGGCGACAACAGTTGCTTTTTTGTTTGTCAGTTCTTCTACAATTTCTTTTCCTCTGATTTCTCTAACGCCAATTGCATCCATTTTGTTCAGAAATGCGGCTACCCCCTTTTTTTGGTGGCTGAGAATGAACGACTTTCCAAAACTGCTAGAGTAGCTGAATTGAGGAATACTGCTATCAACAAACAAAAGGTTGTAAAAACCTGCGTAAAGGCTCAATGGTCCCCAAACTTGATCGCTGCCTACAAAGATAATGTCATAATTTTTTGAGCCTTCTGTGAGATTTCTCCATCCGGTATAATAATCACATAGCGGCTCAAAGTATTTTTTCTTAAATTCATTAACAACTGATGTCCGCAAATCGATATTTGCACTGTACTCAGGATGTCTCTTTTTGAAATTAGAACTTCTTCTGCTACTAATAATCGAGGATAAGGCTCCGCTTCTTAATAGCCCCGGAAGTATTTTTAATGTTTCCCACAGGGTCCTTTTTTTTCTGTATCTGATTATACGAAGATTGTAACCTAAACTTTCAATAACCTTTATTGTTGCAAGACCTTGTAGTGATGTGCCGTAGTTGTTGTGGTTCGGGTGCATTATTATAACGCCCCCAACCAGTTTATTTACGTTCTTCATAATCAGTCTACCTCTCCTTTCTTTGTGAAAAGAGGAATTATCCACCATAATTTACGCCTTTTCCCAATAAACATTTGGAACTTAGCAAATAGATAATACGCAATTGATTTGGGGTAAGAAAAATTGGTTAATTCTACATCATATTCAGGAGTCGTTAGGCCAATTGTTTTGGCGAATTTCAATACGCCTCCCACTCGCCCTTTCTTTTTGGGCGCAGATTGCTGGCATTTGACCAGCTCTTCTTCGCTAAGATCATCTAATTTTATGTATCCTGCATCGGCGGCGGATTCGAGAAGACCAATAAATTTTTGATTTCTGACAATCAGTGAATTAACACCAATTTTGTCATCCTTGTATTTTCCGTAATGTATATCGCCGAAAGATACATCGGCTAGTTCTGAATAATGGTCTATGCAGAATTGACAACGATTGGGGATAAAGAAACTTCTTAGGGGATGATAGTAGAGCTGGAATTCTTCTTTGTATTCTTTATCGGTTTTTGCAACTAACGAACCTAAGCATCCTTCGTCTCTATATTGGAAGTATGTCAGTTTTGCTTGCTCAATTTTTCTTTGTTTAAAGACGTATTCTGTTAAGTTGAATGTTCTGCCGCAAGAACAATATAGGCCAAATAAACCAAAGACTTTTTCGCGGAATTTTGCATCAAGCTTTTCGTACTTGCGAAAACCTTGTATTGCACAGGGGGATCCAACTATAATAACTTGGCCTTCTTGCTGCTTAATCTGCTTTATTATGCCTGAAAATGTTACTGGGCAATATTTTGAAGATCTTGCTTTGAAAAGCTCTTTAGAATCGTGCACCAAAACAGTCTTGTTTAAGAATGGTTGTGACATGTCATTTTCAGCAACCACTGCGCCAGATATAATCTTGTTATCCAATAGGTATGCGATAAATGCGGTTAAAATTCCGCCGGATGCACCATGAAATCGTGTTTCGTAATCTAGCGCGTAACCCGAGTATGATTTTTGGTACCATCCAATTAATTTGTGATAAGAACTCGATGTGCTTTCAAATTTTTCGCTACCAATTTTTTTCAACGGAATGCCAAGTCCAGGACAGGCGTTGCTACACCTATGGCAACCTTTACTATTATTGCAGGTGCTTTGGTCTATGATTGGACGATATTCTCCATTTACAACGGAAATTTTTATGGAATTTGTGGGACATGCATCTGAACAAATTCCGCAACCAAGGCACAAGTTGCTTTTTACTGTTTGTGAAACGTTATTCATGTGGTATACTCTTGATAAACTTGGCGGGATTTCCTCCCCAAACTTCATAGGGAGGGATATCCTTGGTTACAATTGATCCTGCAGCAACAATAGAAAAATCACCGATATTGACTGAATTACAGATGATAGTTCTTGCTCCAATAAACGCATTTCTACCTATGTGTACCGAACCAAAACGAAACCATGACCCCTTTTTTTTAGCGAAGTTGTTTGCAATCAAATAGTGGGTGTATATAATTGTTCCTTCAGTAATGTATGCATTTTCTTCTATTTCAATCAGGTCGGGACGAATTGTGTCCAAACTTACATCTTTACCAACAAATCCAGTCTTCCCGAGAATTTTGACTCCAATAAATCGTAGGCATTTATATCGTAATCCCCCGCTCATGGGTATGAGTGCCAACAGTTTTAAGGACAAGTATTTTCTTACGCGTCCAAATGATTGAAATTTACGCATGTGATATTACCGGTGTTGTTTTGGATTCGTTTTCGTTTAGTAAAGGCGCGAACATAAAAAGGACTGCCGTAAGTGGTGAAAAAAACGTGGAGGTCGGAATGCTAGAAAATGTTTGTGTGATGATTATAAATAGGGTGTATGCGTAATAGCATTTATTTCCTTTGTTATTGGCGAGAATTTGTTTTATCCAATAGAAAAGTATACCTAGCATGATGATTATTCCAATGTAACCAAATTGTCCCATTATTGCTGGCCAGTAGTTGTCCAAGGCGAATTTGGGATCGTCAGGAGTGAATCCCCATCGTGTATCAAGTCCGTACTCACGGTATAAGTTTGAATAGAATTTTACTGCAACATCAGTCCCATAGGTGCCAAAACCGGACCCAATTGGAACAAATCGGTTCATTGTTTCCACACCATAATGTAACAATATTGCTCTCGGCATTTCTTCGTTATTGAAATATTTGTCGATTTGGTCTGCAGTTATAAAAAGACCCATCGCGGCAACAAATGCAATTGTCCAGAATTTGAGCTTGATAATTTTTTTCTTGTGTATAATGATGTAGTACAAAAGTATATATACCAAAATAAACACAAATCCTCTTGAACGAAATGTTAGGAGCCATGACGTTAGGGTCATTATGATTATAAGTTTCGTAGTAGTACCTTTTTGAAAAAAACTCCTATACGCGGTAAGAAATAAAAGAATAACATAAAGGGAGTTGGCGAATCCACCGGCATTTCCATGATAGAATTTAAAACAATAAAATCCAAATCGATAATCAGCAGACATTCCAATGTTAGTGAATAGACTGATTACTGCGCAAAGAAATGCTGCAAGAATATAGAGAGATGAAAGCTTTGCGATAGGCCTAATTATGCTGTATTTCTTTTGTAAAGATAAACTGCCTATATAGTGGTTTGACGCGACAAAAATGATAAATACTTTTGTGCATTGTAGAAAATCTAATCCGATAGGAAAAAGCGAAGTTTGGTAGCCGTGGGCATAGTTTCCGATTAGTCCAACTAAAAGTAAAACAAAACACAGTTTGAAAATTTTCTTTTCATAAAAGGAAAGCTTTTTATAGTTAACGACTATATATATGTACGAAATGATGCCTAACACTTCATCCACATACGAGATAAGGGGAATTTGGGTTAAAACTCCGCTGAATAAGAACCATAAGAAAATGAATATACAGAATGCTTTCATGTTTAGGCGCTATATGCTTGTCAAGCCAATTTCATATTTCTTTTGAATTTCTTCAATACTAATTTCATTTTGAATAAATTTTTCCAGGTTTTCTTTTATGTAAGAATCCTCTACTTTACCTTCAATTATTTTTGACATAATTGAAACCATTTCGTCAACAGATTTGTTTTTGTGCAAAAAACCAGTGACTCCATCTTCAATATATTCCCGAAAACCTTCGTGATCCGAAGCGATGACTGGAACCCTGTAAAAGTAAGAAATTAAAAGAGGACCGCTTTGTGTTACGTCTAGATAAGGCAGTAATAGATAGTCGGTGTTTGCAAAAATCTGGGGGATTTCTTGATTTTCTATTCTGCGAATATGTAAATCAAAGCAGTTGTTGTGCTTGATTTTTTTTGAAAGCTCTTCCCAGTACGAACATCCTCCGCAAATTTTGATTGAAAATTTGTCTGGATACGTTTCATATAGACGATTGCCTGCCTCTATAAGGTATTCTATACCCTTATTTTCTCGTATGCTGCCAAAAAAAAGAAATTGAATTTTTTCTTTTTGAGAAGACCTTTCTACAGGATTTCCAAAGCCCTTAAGATATAGTGGGGCATAAAAAGTACTTTTTCGTGGATATTTTTGGAGAAACAGTTTTTGTTGGGTTCTCGAGAAAAACTGGAAATGGTTTACCTTTTTAAAGATTATTCTTTTAATCAAAGAATAAATATTACGATTCTTTACTCCGACATGATCCATGAAATCATGGCATGGATAAATAATTTTATTAGAATCATAGGTCGAACATAGCAAGAGTGGCCATAAATATGGTACACCAAGATAATTTACATAGCAAACGTCCGGATTGCTCCTCTCAATCATTTTTATCAGTTTGAAAAAAACTTTAAATGAAGCGAAAGAACGAAGCCTTCCTGGTATATTCAGGACAATACCGTTAATTGAATGTTTTTGGAATGTATCTAACAGTTCCGTCTCAGGAAACCAACAATCTTGCTGTCTAATGACTATCCATGTAATATCAAAATTTTCGTTTATTTTGGGAACTATTGGTAAATCGACATCAATAAACGAAGATCCTGTTATCCAGAAAATTCTCTTTTGCTTCATTATGGAGATTCCTCTTTTGATTTTGCAAAAATATTACACAACTCCATCAAGGATTCCATTTTAAGTTTGTTGTATTTTGTGTAATCTATAGCTTGTTGTGCTATTTCATAGTTGTTATAATCAAAAACGATTCTGCTTTCTAAATCAAAAATAGAGAGTAGAGAATGTAACCTAGACGTTCCCCTTGCTTGATTACTGATAGAAAGGAATTTCTTGTTGAAAATCAGGGAGAACACTGTTCCGTGAAAGCTGTCCGTAACGATGTAATCTGCGTGATAGAAAGCTCCGAGCCAACGTTCAACAGATGGTTGAATTCTTGATTCTGTTGGTGCGTTTGTGTTCCACTGTGCGTTTATAAAAAGAGGTTGCTTTTGAAGATCTTGAGATATCTTTTCTATAAATTTTCTCTTTTCATTATTATCGTCTAAAAGATAACATAAAATTTTGCCTTCAAATTCTTTCCCGCATTCATTGTTTATCAATTGAAGGTAGTCTTCCTTTTCCAATAACAACGTTGGGTCTAAAACATATTTTGCGTCACATTGCAAATGTTTTTTACATAGATGGACTCCGGATTTTTCTCGGATACCAATAAAATCAAATTTTTTTAGCAATTTCGAACATACTTGCGTTTCGGAAGGGGTATAATCCCATTCGTCAATTCCAAATGATGCTGCGTATGCAACACGTTTTACATTCCATTCCTTTGTGAATGAAAGATATGAATTTTGAATATTTCGATTGTAGCTTCTTCTCCAGATTTGGTCGCTTCCAACTACGTAGGCTTCAAAGTCATGTTCCTTTATTTCTTGTAGGTTGCTGATGCATTGAGTATGTAAGTATCTATCTATGAATGGCTGTATATATTGACTTACGATAGGATATGACTCGTTGAAGTGTTTTTCTTCAAAAATTAGGATGGATTTTCTGAGAAAGAATTTTAAAACAAATCTTTTGATGTATGCCAGATAACGAATTTTCAGCGGAAGTTGTCGCTTCAACGGCTTATCTATTATTGTGATGCGGTGTCCCATTCGCTCCAAAACATGCTGCAAAGCGTAGGCTTGCAGTATGCCTCCGAAATTTAAGCGAGGGGGGATGGTTACTATTGCTATTCTCATATTGGCTTTCTATCCGCAGAAAATTTTTCGCTTGATATTACCTAATGTGCGCCTTATTTGTTTGAGGAATGGGAGCTTTGTGTATTTTTTTAGCAAAACTGTTGTTTCGCCTTGATTAGATGAAAATGCACTAAAAAAAACCTGTCGTTTCGGGTTGACTTTTATACCAGACTTCATTCCTTTACATAAAGGAATCGCTTTTGCAATTTCAACCTCTTTGTATGTTATTTTATCCCAATCAATTAGATTGAAACCATGATTTGAATTTATCACCATCATACTTGTTCCCTTGTCATCGCTGAATTCAGGAACTATGTCTGTTATACCCCAAAAATCACCTAGAGAAATATCGCTGGCACTGCGTCCATTTTTGGCTGAACATTCGTAACATGAAGGCCTTAGAATCATGTCGGATAGAAAAGCTTTCATATAAGGATTTTGACTATGATCTGAAGAAACGATTTTCTTCTTTCCATTCGTTTCGTATGTCACAGAAAAACGAAATCGGTCCCAACCATTACTCTTGTCTCTGAATGAAATCTTATTTATGGAATTAGATGTGCCGAAGGTTTCCTTTATGTATTCCCCCCAAACCTTGGGGGATGGGCTGCCGTGACATACAACTTCGCATGTCCAAAGATTTTCGTAATCTTTTTTTAGGTAATGCTTTAAGCCTGCAATTTGGCAAGGTGTTCCAGAGAACAGTACCTTTCGATTTTCTTTTAGAAATGATTCGCACGCAGAAAAGGAGTTGCCGGTTCTTGATTGAACATACTTAGAACCTTGGAGTAGATGTAAATCCTCTACCTTTTCAATGTAATCTATTATAACTTGCCAGTTCTCGTCGTATTTTGCACCAAAAACAACGCCCTGCTCTGATAGAATTTTTTCAGATAAAAGAGAAAATATTCCTCCGGAAGAACTTGACATGCGTACCTGTTCATTGTTATTTGAACAGGCGAAAATGTTTAGAGGCTTTTTTTCTTCATACGGATTTTGTATTGGACACGTTTTGTCGCAAAGTCCGCACATCACACATTTATCTGAGTCTACTTGAGGATAAAGAAATCCCTCTTCATCTCTAATCATAGATATGCAGTGCTTAGGACATTTTTGCTCACATGCTTGACATCCACTACAAAGCTTTTTGTCTTTAATTGTAATCATTTATTGAAAAACCTTTGCTTTACACTGATTAGTTTAGTTAGAATGAATTCTCGTTCTCCGTGGCTAAGTCCTAGTAGAACGCTGCACACAGTTGCGCTGCAAACGCTGGTAATGATTAGAACGATGGAATTAATCTCAGATTCGATAATGAAATGTTTGATTGTAATTGGTAAAATAGATGAGGCTATTGCGACAAAAAAACAGCGAACGATAACTATTTTCAAAAAAGAATGAATTTTCAGATTGATCATTGGTTTAACAATGAATAATCTTGTAACGAATGCAACACAGCAGATGATGAGGTGTACAACAAAGACCGACCAGGGGGGAGCGCCCATCTTTAGTACTACGTAAGAAATAGGAACGATTGTCAGAAGAATTCCTCCGATAGCAGATTGATATTTCTTAACGTTTCCCGTTGCTGCTGCAGAAACCATCAATGAATTTGATGAGGAATCAATAATCATTGTTATTATCATGATTTTTAAAAAGATTTCTGTATAATCGGGTACCGTTCCTAACCAAATTTTTAGAATAAACTGGGCTTCGAGAAGAATTGGTAGGCATAAGATAAGCAACAGCATGAACGTAAATTTGCTGCTTCGGTAAATTAAGTTGTGCATTTTATCTAGTTCATTAGTTGCGTACGACTTTGTTATTTGGGGATTGAGCGCTAATTGGAAGTTGTATGAAAATTGAAAAATTGCATTTTGCACTTGGACAGAAATTGCCCTTGCCGCATTGACTGCTGGCGAGAAAAACATATTCAAAAGAATATTAAGACCTTGACCAAATAAAATGGAGGCGATGTTTCCCCATAGATTCCAACCTGCGAAAGAAAACATTTCTTTGAATAATTTTTTGTCCTTAATGAAGGAGTAGTTTGCTTCAACAAAATGTTTTTTACAATATGCAACATATACCATTCGAATAATGAATTGTATACATGCAATAAGCAGTGCGTAACAAATGAGTTTGTCGGTGCCGAAATAAACCAACAGATAGACAATACCGAGTTTTAATGAGGCTTCAATAACTGATATGTATGCAAAAGCTGACATTTTTTCATGGGCGACAATGATGGCGTTGTACGGACTGCTCATCATTGAAATGACCATTGTTAGGATGCTCAGCTGATAAACCCACATTGCTGCTGTTTCACGTTCTGTGGGAATAACCATTTTTTCTTTTAGGAACCATAAACCAATAGTTTCTGCCAGAATGACAACAAGTATAGCGATTAATAAATGGATGTTGACGCTTGTGCTGAAAACTTTTTTTAATCTATCGAAATTTTCTTTCCCAAGTTCAAAGGTCATGTAGCGTTGAGACGAAGTGATCATTGCACTATTCAAAAAACTGAACATAGTCACAATGCCACCGACAACGTTGTATATACCGAAGTCTTCTACGCCTAATGTTTGCAATACAACTCTACTTGCGTAGAGTTGTATTAACATTAGAAAAATCATACGGAAATAAAGGAGCAAAGTGTTCTTTGCTATCCGTTTGTTGTTCTGTTGCTCAACAGTGGACATCGAAATGATTTACTTAACCCACACCTTAGCATACTCCCCGGAAATAAATTCCCAGCTGTATGCGTCTGCGATGCGCTTGGTACTGGCTTCTGCCAGTGCCTTGATTTCGGTTTCGGTCATGGCGTCGGCCTTCTCGATGGTGTTGGCCAGGTCGCCTTGGGTCTTGTTCCAGTAGATGGCTGTGTCTTCGCCCACTTCCTTGTTGAACCCTACGTTCAGCAAAAGGTTCAAGTCGGAGCTTGCCAGGGCCTCTAGCAGGCTTGGGTTGGTACCGCCCACTTCGTGCCCATGGAAATATCCGTAGGCCTGTTCGCGGATTTTCATCAACAGTTCCTGGTCGTACACGGTGCCCACGAACTTGATACGGGGGTCCTTGTCAAAGCCGGTCTTTTTCTTGAGCTCGGTCAAGAACGCTTCGTTTACGTTGGTGATCAGGGCAAAGCTCTTGGTGGTCTTGCTCAGCATGAACTCGCGGATCATGGTCTCGTAGTTGTTCTCGGGTACGAATCGACCCACCACCAGGTAGTAGTCCTTGGCCTTAAGGTTCTTGTTGGCGAGCCACTGGGTAAACTTGGGGTCGTTGTCGGCCAGCTTGCTTCTGCGGATTTCTGCACCGTAGGCGATAAAGGTGGTGTTGGGGTTGAACTTGCCGTAAGACTTGTGGATGTACTTTTCGATGTTCTTGCTGTCGCACACCAACAGGTCTGCCTGCTTTACCATGAGGCACTCGGAGATTTTCCAGTACTTGCGCACGGGCAGGGGCCACTTGGCTCGGAGCCATTCATGGCCGTCGGGGTTCACATAGAACTTGCCGCCCAGGGCTTGGATCTGTTTCTTGAGCTTTGCCGTAAAGGGGCCGATTCTGCAGGCCAGGCAGTACACGATGGGGTGCTGGATGTTGTGCTCCCTGATATAGCGGATGCTCTGCTTGATGGCCTCCACATCGTACACGATAGCCTGTGCGGGGCCGATGTTTGGCACCTTCACTGTAAAGCAGCGTGCATTGTGGTATTCGAACTCACCGTTCTTGTCGCCCTTGCAGGCTACATGGTACTTGAATCTGGGGTCGTTCTGGTGGTATTCTGTCAGTTTGTCTACGAAAGTCTCGTATCCACCGTATGCGCCGGGTATGCCCTTGCTGCCTACGATGAAAATATGCTGAACATCTTCCATCATAGCCCCTTACCCAAGTTCCTTAAACTTAACAACCAACATCCTTGTTCCCATCCTTCTTGTTTGTAACAATTTTGTACGCAAATTTAACAATTCTTTACAAGTGCTACAACCCTGAAAAGCTGTACATGTGATGTAAATCGTGTACAAATTAAGGGGATGGGGGAGCTGGACCGTCCGTTTTTAAGGCGGCGACCGCCCGCCGACCTTAAGTAAGTTGGCCCACGGAAAGAAAAACGGCACTTTTGTGCCGATTTTGATGCTGTGCCGTCGCCCCGGGGCCGCCATAAAAAAAGAGATCCCATGACGGATAGAAAAAACTTTGAATGATGTCAATTTTTGGCATACCTTTGTGTCTATTTTTTTTGACGAGAAAAACAAACAAAAAAGGTTGGTTGCCGATACTTGAACTTTGTCAACAGTTGTTTGCAAAATGAAAAAAATGACGAAAAATGCTGTTATTTATGTGATGATTACACCAGCATTTACTATCTTCCTGGATGAAGAGGTCTTGAATGCAGATAACTTTGAAGAATATTGGTATTATTGAAAACTCCACAATTGATATTGAGGGCTTAACGGTTATTGTTGGTCACAACAATAGCGGAAAGACCACTGTAGGAAAAGCACTTTACTCGGTGGTTGAGTCCGTAAGAAATATTGATGAACGGGTTAGATATGATACCGCTCAAACCGCTACAAAAGCGATGCTGAGGGCTCTAAATGTATTTTCAATGACATTTAAGGCTGCGCTAAGGATGCAAGTCTCCTTCAAAAATGATGTTTTAAAACAATTTTTCTCGTTAGGTTTGGATACCGTTGTATTCAATCAGCGTGTTGATGAATTTTTTCCGGAATTGATCAACGCTTTGGAAAGTTTTGATGTACAAGATGAGTCTCTGTCAAATATGAAGGTATTCGTAACAGAGAATCAAATGTTGCTTCAATATGTTGAAAAACATTTTAGTCAAGAAAAAAAAGCTGCTTGCAATATTTTAAAAGAATTTTGGAATGAAATTCAAAATTTTGATTTGAGAAGTTATGTCTTGACTGCTATTGATGCAAAACTTGCCGCAGAATTTTGTGGGCAGATACAACCAGTAGCATATTCGGATGTGGAATCAGAAATCAAAATTTCTGCCAAAGAAAGCCTTTACTTTGATTTGACCATTTTAAAAAACCGTGTATCACGAAGCCCTAAAACATTGTTTGAAAAGGGACCTTTTGATGAAGTTTGGTTTCTGGACAATCCGTTCGCTTTTGATGAACCTCCATATCGTAGAAATCATAAGTATAATGCTAACGGTTCGCTGCTGTTCAATGAGGAACGTGTTTTAACACATGAAAATGATTTGAAGTTCTGCTTGCATTCTTCTATAAAAAATAATCTCGAGAAGACCTTAAATGAAAGCCGATATAAATCTGTTAAGGAAAAGATTAATTCAGTAGTCCCGGGAACTTTCAGCATAGACGGCGAGGATAACCTTTATGTTGATAAGGGAGTGAAACTTCAAGCAAGTAATTTGGCTACGGGTTCTAAATCTTTTGCGATTTTAAAGACTTTGCTTAATTCGGGCCATATTACAGAAGAGACTTTACTTCTTTTGGATGAGCCCGAGGCTCATTTACATCCAGAATGGCAAAATGAATTTGCTGAGGTTGTTGTGATGCTTGTAAAGAATGTTGGATGTAAGGTGGTTCTTACAACACATAGTTCCAATTTTATGCTAGCTTTGGACGCCTTTTCTCGTAAGTATGAAATTAAGGATGTTTGCAATTTTTATCAAGCAAAGAAAAAAGAAAACAATCTTGTAGAATACGAAAAGAAGAATGACGTACTCAATGATGTGTATGCAGATTTTTTGGATGCTTTTGCCAATGCAAAGAGATTGTATAATGAATTCGTGAATGGGAGCGTGTAATGTTGTTGCGGGGGGACGTTGCAAAGAAAATGGATGAGATGTATCAAAATTTTTTAAAGCCCTTACACAAGGTGTCTGACAATCTCATTCAATTGGATGATTCTTCGTTAGGAATGTATTCTTTTGATGATATATCTGCTTCTTTTTTCGAAAAAATTCGAAAACCAACTTCTGCGGATGCTGTTTGTTTCGATTCTCGGCGCTTAGTCTTTGTAGAATTCAAAAAAGGATTTAATGATTCGGATGAATATCCTACAAGTAAAGGCTGTGCGCATTGCAAAGAGCATCAAAAGAACATATCAGGATCCCTTTTGTTGAAAATTGCAGAAACGCATAAGGTCTTTGAACGTTTTTTCTTAGAAACTATATCAGAAAAGACAGAACAGGAACATAATTGTCGTGTGGAATTTTGGATTGTTTTGAATGATGCAGAACCTCGGTTTAGCCCGCTTGAAACAATCGAAGCTATTCAGGAAGAAATGTCTGGAATCGGGAAAAATTCCAAAAATTATGTTACTCGAATTAGTGATTCTGTGAAAAGATTTCGACATCCTGGCTATTGGTTTGACGAGGTTGAGGTTATGTCTGCTAGGGATTTCAAAACGAGGAAAGATTTATATAGTTTTTTGCGAAAGGTGCCAAGTTACAGTACGTGATGAACGACTGATGTTATAAAATCGTTGTTCCATCAGCATCCCGGCCAACGATCGTGACCCCAGCGAGTGTCGCGACAAGCTAGCACTTGTGCGTAGCTTGGCATGACCGAGCGCAGGCAGATGTGGCGAAGCCTCATCTGACCCCTTGGGGCGGAGACTCTCCGCCCCTTTTTGCGTTCATGGACTGTGGTGGGGGCGGGGAGGCTCCGTGAAATGAGGGGCGGGGAGTGGCCATGCCGCCCACCGGCCCCATTTCATAGAGCGTGACGGGGCAGAGGCTGTGCCGCCGCCCCGGGGCCGCCATAAGAAAAGGACCCCGCGGGGTCCCTGTGGTTATTTGCTCATTTCTGCCAGCTTTGCTTCAAGTTCCGCAATCCTGCGAGCCTGTTCGGCGAGGGCATTGTCCTTCTCGGCGAGGGCATTGTCCTTCTCGGCCAGCTTGGCATCCTTCGCCTTGCTTGCCGACTCCATCCTGCGAACCTTGCGTTCAAGGGCGCGGTATGCGTCTCCGGCGCTCACAAAGCCAAGCCTTTGTCCAATACTCTGGAATGCCATTTTCAGAACCTCCAATGCCTCAGGGCTAATGTACTCCCTCAAATATAACTCAATCTTGCTGACAAGGCAAACAAAAGGACCCCCGCGGGGTCCCTGTGGTTATTTGCTCATTTCTGCCAGCTTTGCTTCAAGTTCCGCAATCCTGCGAGCCTGTTCGGCGAGGGCATTGTCCTTCTCGGCCAGTTTGGCATCTTTCGCCTTGCTTGCCGACTCCATCCTGCGAACCTTGCGTTCAAGGGCGCGGTATGCGTCTCCGGCGCTCACAAAGCCAAGCCTTTGTCCAATACTCTGGAATGCCATTTTCAGAACCTCCAATGCCTCAGGGCTAATGTACTCCCTCAAATATAACTCAATCTTGCTGACAAGGCAAGCGCTTTCGCTGCTGGGCAGAGCCCGCAGTTTCTTCTCGATTTCCGGCAACAACGACTCGTACTTTACCATATCGAAGGCGTACTTCATGGTGATGGCGCCAATGGCCGCCTCCGCATTGCTGTGGGCCAGACAAAGGTCATCGTCAATTTCCGCCAGGTTCACGAAGGCGAACTCGAAATGCGGAATGCGTCCGTTGTACATGGCATGGATGTTCTTGTACTGCGCCAGCGGATCCCAAGGGGCGATTCCGTTATAAACGACAACCGCCTTTGTTGGCAGCCAGCCGTATTCGGAATTGCTCTTGTCAACCATCACGTTGATGGCATACTTGCCGATTTGCGACATGATCCCGTTGCTGGGCGACGACTTGTGCTCCAGCAGCAGACCAAAGCGCATTTCGCTACCGTCAAGAGCCTTCACCTTGAAGGCGAGATCCGCCTCGCCCCGCTCGCCAACTTCGTCGAAGGACTCGGGGATTTCCTCCAATGTGTCCAGGTCAACTTCCGCGAGGATATCGGCCAGGTTCCGGTTTGTCCTTGACGCAATCTCGAAAAGCGCCTTCGTGTTCGCGGGCTTCGAGTAGACGTATTTCAGGAATCCGTCGTGTTTACGTTTGTTCATGTTTAGCTCTTTCTCCGGCAACGCGGCCGGCTCGCGGGCAATGGACGTTTCGCCGACTTCGGCGAACGGCACTGTCTACTCTATACACGCTTTTTTTGCGAAATCGGGCTCCAGTAAAACGAAAAATGTTGTAAAAAGCCCTGCGGTTCAAGGGTAAGACTGTATTGTAAACTCCTGTAAACAATTGTAAAGATAATTTGTCCGCTTTTTTTGCCTTTCACCCTTTGTTCGTAATCAACTTTTTTTTACATTAGGGCCCAGGGGTTATAATAGGAGGTTTTTGTAGGTGCCTTGGGGGTGCCTGCTGCACCAGCCAAAGCTCGGCGGTGCCTATTATCTACCACAAAATGTTTGGTTATGTCTATTGCCACGGCGTAGTGCGTCGTGTATATCCGGTTCTATACTCCCTGAGAAAAAAGAGGGGTGCAGCCTAACGGTTGCATCCCTTTTTTTACTTGAGCCGACCCTCCCAGTTTGCTAAATTTGGCGCGGTGTTTTTTTAGAACAAACGATTAGGGAAGGGAATATTGATGTTCAAACGAGTCATCGTTCGAATTTTCGCATTTTTGGCCGTTTTCTGCTCCTTGAGCTGGGGCGCCACACTTACTGTTACCACTGGGACTAATGGTGGTTCTGTGTCGCCAACGTCCAAAAGCGTTTCCGCGGGAACCTCGGTCACCATTACTGCAACTCCCGAGTCGGGGCGCCGTTTTGTCAACTGGTCTGTTACACCCAGCGCCAACTGCGTACTGGCAGACAATAAGTCAGCTACCACTAAGGTTACTGTCAATGGAGACTGCACCGTAAAAGCCACCTTCAAGTTGATCTACACCGTTACGGTTACAGCTTCCGCAGGCGGAAGGACTGATGTTACTTCCAAGGTTGTAGATTACAATGGCGCATGGAAGTTTACTGCGATACCGAATACGGGCTACATGCTTTCCAATTGGACAATTACCTCGGGGGCCGATAAATGTAAACTTGAAAACGCAACAGAGTTGACGGCTCGCGTATCTGGGGTCTCGGGTGACTGCACCATAAAGGCGAACTTTGTTCACCAGCCTTTTGTGGATGTTAAAGTGGGTCCTTATGGCTCTGATTTGTATACAGGGTGCGTAGCTACCAACGAAAAAGTCTGTTCCCTACCTACCTTGCCCGGTGGCAGTTGTTTGCTTATTGGCAGCTCATGCATTCTTGAATATACGGCGTCCCTTGAACCAGGTTCCTCTATAAATATCAAGTACGAACTTAGGGAAGGCTATGCTTTTGAAAAATGGGAACTTGCTGGGAGTAGTTATTTTGAATCAAGAATTGAAGAAAAAATCAACGAGGACATAGATTTTGATCCGGCCCATTGTAAAATTGCCGACCCAAGTTCTCCCTCGACTACGTTGACTGTAAATGGGGACTGTATTGTCCAGACCAAGGTGAGAGCGTTGCCTTACTACAACGTCAGGGTTGCTTCAGGACAAGGAAATGTTTCTCCTGCAAAACAAAGTTATGCGGAAGTTGGCTCGAAAGTGAACATTTCGGCGACTGCGGACTACGGTTATCGTTTTACCAAGTGGAGTGTTTCTGGTTCTAACTGTGTGATCGCTGATTCTAAATCGAGTTCCACCACGATGATTGTGAACGGGAATTGTATGGTTTATGCCAATTTCGTGGAAACCGTGGTGGTTGGCGTCTCGGCGGGTACCGGCGGTACCGTGTCGCCCAAGGATTACGTGACTTATGACGTGGGTTCCTCGAACGCTATTACGGCAACGCCCAGTACTGGCTACCGCTTTGACAAGTGGACAGTCTCCGATACCAAGAACTGCGTGGTTGCAAATACCGCATCCGCTTCAACCAAGGTGACCGTCAAGGGCCCCTGCCAGATTACAGCAATGTTTATAAGAAACTATAGAGTTGATGTTGCTCTGGATGCGGTTGGATACTATTACGAAACCGCGAGAAATGAGTTTTTTGTTGATGCCGGGACCAAGGCTGCACTGGTAACTCCAACGTACTCAGGTTTTCGTTTTTATAGATGGCGCTTTGAGAAAGGCGCAGAAAATTGTTCAATCTCTGATACGACTGCAGCAACTACGGAAATTCTTGTAAACGGAAATTGCCATGTCGATGCTGTAATGTTGAAAGTTGAAACCCTTACAGTTTCTGCTGGTGCTGGTGGAGGAACTGTGGCTCCGCATGGTGACAACTCCGTTTTGGCCTCGTTGTCGGCGAAAATCGCGGCAACGGCTAGCAGTGGCTATCGATTTGACAAATGGGTAAGTTCGCATGACACGAAATGCCCGATTGCAGACCCCTCTTCAAACGCTACCTCGGTTACGGTGAATGCGAGCTGCACTGTAACGGCAAAATTTGTTAAGCAGGCCAGGGTTACTCGTTCCTGTGCTGTTGGTGGTTGTGTGCGAGGAGGCTCCGCCACGTATGATTCGGGCTCTACCGTAGATGTTGACGGATATGTAAATAGTGGTTTTAGGTTTGACCATTGGGTTGTTTCGCCTAAAGAAAATTGCAAGATTGCCGACTCAACGGTCATGAAAACCACGATGGTGGTGAATGGTGATTGCTCTATTCAGCCTTTTATCGTAAAACAGCACGAGGTGACCTTCTCCTCTAATTTAGAGGGTGTTTTCGCCGAAGAAAAAAAAGCTCTTGACGAGGGTGTGTCCGTTCCTGTGACTGCTGTTGAAAAGGACGGCTTTGTATTTGCTTATTGGGTAATCAAGTCGGGGAGGGAAAACTGCTCCATTAGCGAAGATTATGGGATGACGACTTCTATTACTGCCAATGGGGAATGCACTCTTTATGCCCATTACGCTCCGGATCCGGCCTACAAGGTTACAGAAGAATTTGTAAAGTACGATTATGTGAAAAATCATCAAGGCTTTTACGACGGATCAATCCGTTTTATGCTTGAACCCTCGGATGAGAAATGGTATAGAGTTGACTTTTATACAAGATTACCCCGCTTTCGGGAATTTACGGTCAACTATTTTGATAAGGGGAGCTTTGACTCGATTCCGATTTATTGGATTGGCGTGACGCATTGGGATACGATTACCACTTTCATTCCTGCAAGCGCGAGTGGCTCTTATTTCACGATATCTCATAACGAAAGTAATTCGTATTATTGCGATCATGAGGTTTCTGTTAGGGCCGAACTTGTTCCTTCGTATCCTTTGGAAATTGTTGCTGGAGATGGTGGTTATATCGGTGAGTACGAACTTTATCGTATGTACAAAACCTTACCGGTCGGAGCATATATTCCTTACATGGCCGTGCCTTATTTGGGGTATATGCCGGATTCGTGGGATGTACTGGAGGGCGGATGCTCCGTTCAGTATGCTTGGAACTACGATTATTACGCACTGATGAATGACGGAAAGTGCAGTATCCGTATGAACTTTACGGATGATACCACCATAGTGCCCACGCTAAAGATCAATTCTCTGGATGAATCAGATTTGCCTAGGTTGTGCGCCGATGTGAGCGTGGGGGTTGATGGCCAAGACGGCACTATTTGGTATATCGATAGTTCCAGGTTCGTAGTATCTATCGGTGGCGATACGGTGGCTGCTAGCTACGATACGGTTTGGCGCGAAGGTCAGCAGAGCTACGTTCTTTGCTTCGATCCTACTGATAAGATCTTCAATGGTGATGATTACGAAATCAAGGTGGGCGTGAATTTTGCGGGCAAGTTTGCCGCCGATTCTATAGAGTGGGTAGAACCCAAGTGGCGTGAAAAGGATACCGAAGATTCTGTATCTATCGTTGTCGCGTCGGGTTCGGGCGATGTTGTGCGCGCTACAGATAAGTTCAAAGTGGTTGTGAATACCCAGAACTTTGCCGACGATGTGGTGGATCCTATCCCGTCGCTGAATGTGGTGGTAGCTTGCGCCGTGTCTGGCGATGAGGAATCTGTGACTGCGGCCCATGTGGATGGCGGTAAGTATGAGTCGGCCGCAATTGCTAAGCGAGAAGGCGCTGCTGTTCGTGGCGACGGGGTGCTGGACTGTGCCGCCAAGGATTCTGTTGTGGCAAGATTCGTGGACCCGGTTTATGGCGGGGAAACTCGCACTGCTGTGGGCTTTGAAGACGTGGTGAAGAATGAATATAAGTTTGTTCAAGTTGGTGGTGCCGCAGGTAATGCCTCGGATGTTGAAAGCTCCGCCGCCCTGGATTCCGTGGAGACCATGAACGCGGAATTTGGTTTCCGTGTGACTGCCGTGAGTCCCACGCTGTACAAGGCCGATACCATTATGGTCGCCCTGTTTACCGATGCCGGCGATACGGTGTGGGTGAGCGCTGTGGAAACCGATGTGTATTCCAGCGAGTTTGTTGGTGAGGGTTCCTTTAAGTTCGTGGTGAATGCTGCGGACCAGAAGGACACCCTGCTGGATGCCGCCATGGATCTGGATGCGGAATCCAACCGTGTCGTGATTTATGCCCAGGTGGATGGCGACAAGTCGGAACTGGAAAGTCGCGATTCCCTGGTGGTCTACTACGACTTTATCCCGGCGGATTCCGCAGAAATCCTGGACCAGGATCAGGATGGCCGTGCTGACTTTGTGCGCGTGCATTTCGTAAGGGATGTCCGCCGCGAAGACTTCGCCATTGATACCGTGGTTTGGGGTTCTGGTAAGGGCCGCGGGGTAGATGCTTCTGAGATCGTGGTTTCCGCAGATGGTCGCTGGATCGAGGCGCCCCTGAAGGCTGCCTTTGATTACGGCGTGACTGAAGATGCTGTGGATAAGAAGGGCGCTGGTAAGGGCTATCTGGCTGTTTCTAGAAAAACTGCTAGCGCAGCTCAGAAGATCTCTTTGAAGGACCGTGTGGGTGCCGTGGCGGTTTCTGCCGTAAAGCATCCGGGTAAGTTGAGCGACGAAGACTACATGGATGTGGATGCAGTGCTTCCGCCGGATACCTTGGTGGTGACCATGTCCGAAGCCGAGGACAGCATCGCCGCAAAGACATTTGAACTTGTTGCTGGTTCCGCCGCGGGTTCCGCTGCCAAGTCAGGTTTCGTCAAGTTCGGCAAGGCTTCCGCCGACAAGTCTCGCAAGGTGTGGACCTTGGTGCTGGCCCGTTCCGTGGATATCCATGTGGGAGACACCCTCACTACGAATCCGGACGCCTCCACCTTCGACAAGGCCGGCAACGCCCCGGGTATCGGCGGTGTTACCGTCACCGGCGAAGAAGGCGAAGTGTACCTCTACATCGTAAAGGCCCACCCGCCGGTAGTGAAGGCTGGCAACCGCGCCCGCATCAAGGTGGAAACCAAGAAATCTTATAAGGCTTACGTGACCATCTTCGATAACATGGGTAATTTCATCGCCCAGTTTAGTGGCCGCTCCAAGTTCGAGGACGCCAACGCCGACAACGCCACCCAGGTAAGTTTCATCGAATGGGACCAGTACACCGACGACGGCCGCCTGGCAGGCACCGGCGTGTACATCTGGAAAATTCACTTCGTATTCTCCGATGGCCACAAGGAATGGCGTACCATCAGAACGGGAATTAAGAGATAATTAGTTTTCGGGAGCTGCTACAGTTGCTGGTTCTTCCGGGGCGTCGCTGATGTCCTCGTGGACTTCGGTGTTCGGGGTGTAGGGCTGTTCGTGGACAATGTCAAAGTTCACGAAAACGCTTGCGCCGAAATGACGTGCAGAAGTCTTGTAGGTGAGATTCTTGTATTCGTAGCTCTTGGTAAAGGAAGTGTAGGTGTAGTCAAATGTGACGCCCACGTTTCCGGGGAAGGCTGCGCCGATGGTGAATTTCGTCAAAAAGTTCAGGGGCTTTTCCCACCAGGCACCTTCGGTTGTGAGGGGGAGGGGCCAGCCGGCGCGTGCTTCGATGAAGGGTGTGATCTCCATGAATTCGCGGGGCGATTTCAGTACGATGGATGCCCATACCGGCAAACTGCTGGGGGCCAGCGTTAGCTTGTCCGTCTTTTCCTTGCCCAGGTAGCCCACGCCTGCACCGAACTGGAACGGGGCGAACTTTGTCGCAAAGAGGAGCTCAACGTTCACTTCGACAGAAAGGTCGGTGTCGTATTCCTTTTCTTCGGCGACGCCGCTCACGTTCTTCTGTAAGGTGGTGTTTGTCGGGGCGAGAACTCCGATGTGGCCGCGCAATTCCATGGCCTGGGTGGGCTGCGGTGCCAGAGCAACGATTGCAGTGAGTGCTGCAGAGACTATAGCTGCAGGTGCTGCGGCGAATGTGGGCAAAATCTTTCTCATGGAGGCAAATATAGCTTTCCTAGGGGTGTCGACACTGCCGTTGTATGTAAAAAGAAACTAGCTTGGTGGACTTAAATTGAGTATATTAGGGGTAGCCTTGTTCTTAAGGCTCGCTTTTCAAATTCGTTAGGAGGTTTTATGTTCGGAAAAATTTCTAAGGTAGCTGCGGTCGTTGTGCCTGCATTGCTTCTTGCTTGTGGTGAGACTTCGACTTCGCCGGATGCAACCGGTGGCAACGGTGGCGATGTTTCTTCTAGCAGCAACGTATTGTCTTCTAACAGCGACGCATTGTCTTCTAGTAGCGACACGGGCACGTTGCCCGAAGTGTCCAGTTCTTCTGTAGAAAGCGGGTCTTCGGCTGCCTTGGATTCCGCCCTGGCAGCCCTGACTGGTAAGCTTATGCATTGGGTGGGTGCCGAAGACGGAAGCCGAATTGAAACCGGCCTCGACGTCGGTACAAATACTTCCGGTTTGTGGTGGGAGTATCGGGATGACGACGATGGTGGAGAATCTACTCTTGAATGGCCTGTTGAACTTGGCAAAGGTGATGATTCTTTTTCCAAGGATCCTGTTGTCGAGTACTGTGGCGGTCTGTGCGGAATCTACAATCTGAAGAGAGGACAGTATCTCGAGGGTAATCCCTATGTCGCAACGTTTTTCTATGTGGGTGGCTATGAAGATGAAGACGATGATTCAGCCGCCCCGGTGGACGCCTCCAAGTGGAATGGCATTTGCGTAGCCTATACATCTGACGATCCTATGGATCTTGAAATGGGCTTAGGTGATGTTGATGCGGAAATGAATTATGAAAGACGTTCCGTGATTTTGCCGAAATCTGAGTCTCCTACAACGAAATGCTTTAGATGGAGAAACTTTTCGTATGGCGCAGGCGATCGTCATAATGGATCAGAGTTTGCTGATAAGCTTGTTTCCTTGCATTTTAAGGTTCAGGGCAAAGCAGGTACGACAGGCAGCTTCAATATTCTGGGCCTCTCCTCCAATGAATTTGGGGAGTAATGCTTGCAATAGGGAGGGTGTTGCTCACTCCAGGAGATAAAATTGGGAAAAGTGGCAATTTTACGGGAAAAAGCATGGTAAACTGCGCCAAATTCCCGTAAAATTTCAAACAACATAATGACTTTAGGCCCGGAATGCTGAATTCTGGGCCTTAAATGTATGGTTTCGGGTGGAAAAAGCTTGGCGTTGGGTTGGAAAAGTTGAAAAATTACCCGGATCAAACCCAAATATTGGCGAAATCGGGTGGGGTCGTTGCTGACAAACTAATATTTTACGGGAAAACGCCTTTCTCTGCGACCTGGTTTCCCGTAAAAAACGGGGTTTTCGGAAAATTATCTCCTGAATGCTTGTTTTCAGACTATAAAATAAAAAAAGACATCCTTTCGGATGTCTTTTTCATTTTAGAGCGGGAAAAGGGACTCGGACCCTCGACCCCGACCTTGGCA